>DATMWV010000031.1:0-2730 GCA_035562195.1 Thermoplasmatota archaeon | reverse complement strand
AAAAAGGTTTTAAATTGATTATCGGGGAGCACTGGTGAGTTACAGATCTTTTTTGCTTTATTGATATGTTTTGAGATTTCTTCGAGGTACAGTTGTTTTATCTCTGGTGATTTCTTCTCGATTTTTTTCCGTATCGACCGGTGTTTCAAATTCCCGTTCTTTGCAGTCCGCTTCTCAAGTCGTGTCAGCAGAGGGATGACGACGCTGTCGATCATCTCGCCTTTCTCAAGATCCACAAGGTCATCGGCGAGCTGATAGGCAAACCCGACCTCCCGTCCATATTCCGCAAGAAGGTTCGCTATCTCATCTGAGGCTTTCGCCCAATACGCAGCAGCTTTACATGCTGCGGAGAACAAGGTTGCGGTCTTCAGATCAATAATCCTGCTGTATAGCTGGAAGAATTTAGAATCTGCAGTGATATTGACATCCTCGAGGTCTTTGCTGTTGAAATTAATCTCGGAAAGCTGGCCGTCGAGGGTTCCACCCCATGCATCCACATACAGTTTCGCGATTCGATCCCCGTGAGACAACGCAAGGTTAAACCCCAGCACCAGCATCTTATGGCCGATGAGAATCGCGTTATCGACTCCGGTCTTGATATAAAACGCAGGCTCTCCTCGTCGTGTCAAGTCACCGTCGATGATATCATCATGGACTAACGAGGCTCCATGCGCAAGTTCTATTGCGACTGCTCCTTCTAAAAACTGCTGATAGAGCGGGGCTGATTCATTTCCCCCGGTACATACTTTAAAAGACAGGGCGCCAAGTAACGGTCGTAACCGTTTGCCCTCTTTAAGGATCGTTAAAATATTCTGATCTTTAATGATTTCATTGATTTTTTTCTCGATATCCTCATAGGTATGTTTGAGGAACACTTCGAGAGCGAGTGGTTGGTCCGTCATTGTTTCTACCATTGGATAAAACTTAACTGATATCGGCTCCACCATAATATACTCTTTTATTAGTCTACAAATAGGATACGTCTTCCTTTTTATAAGGTTTTTTGAACGATTTGGCGATAATATAGACTTCAGAGCTGCTTTTACGGGTGGCTTCAGGAGAAAATGTTTTCACAACCATGAAGTGCTGTTTCACCTTTTCGATGAATGCTTTGGTATCTTCTCCTTCAAAGATTTTACAGATGAAATGACCACCTGGTTGTAATAGTTGGGTTACGACATGCAAGGCGGATTCGCATAACCAGACGCTTCGTGCCTGATCAACAGAATAATTCCCGGAGATGTCAGGAGACATATCTGATAAGATGACGTCCGCGTTCTTTCCATTCATCAGATCCTTGATTTGCTCCAGGGTTTCGGTTTTGGTGACGTCTCCTTGGAGAAACTGTATGTCCTCGAATGGTTTGATCGATGAAAGGTCCACTCCGATAACTATTCCCTGTGTTCCGACGAGTTCTTTAGCTACCTGACACCATCCTCCAGGGGCTGCACCAAGATCAAGGACGATTCCATCTTTTGGGATCAGATGGAATCTGTTTTGTATTTGTTGTAATTTGAAAGCTGAGCGTGCGCGGTAACCGACTTGTTTTGCTTGTTTATAAAAATGTTCTTTCTTTTTTTCGATGTACCAGCGGGTCATAGTTTTTTACAGGATGATGTCGATGTCGAGTCGTTCTGCAAGTTCTTTGTATCGGTTTCTGATTGTTACTTCTGTCACACCAGCGACATCTGCGACTTCTCGTTGGGTTCGTCGTTCGCCGCAGAGGATCGATGAGATATAAATGGATGCGGCAGCTACTCCTGTTGGTCCACGACCGCTGGTGAGTTCCTTGTCCGCGGCGTCTTTGAGGATTTCGATTGCTTTTGCTTGGACGTCTCCGCTGAGTTTGAGTTCACTGCAGAACCGTGAGATGTAATCCTGTGGTGATGTCGGCATGAGTTTTAACCCTAATTCTCGTGCGATGAATCGGTAGGTTCTTCCGATTTCTTTGCGGGAGACACGAGAGGATGCTGCGATTTCATCAAGTGTTCGTGGGACGTTACATTGTCGGCAGGCTGCATACAACGCTGATGCTGATACTCCTTCGATGCTTCTTCCACGGATCAGGTTTTTCAGGACTGCTTTTCGATAGACCATCGCAGCGGTTTCTCGGACGGTTCTTGGGAGACCCATGCCGGATGCCATGCGGTCGAGTTCTGATAAGGCGAATGCTAAGTTTCGTTCGGTTGCATCGCTGATTCTGATACGTCGTTGCCATTTTCGTAGTCGATAGAGTTGGGCTCTGTTTCTGGTTGGGATTGATTTTCCGTAGGAGTCTCTGTTTTTCCAGCCGATCATCGTGCTAAGTCCCTTGTCGTGAATGGTATAGGTCATCGGTGCACCGACACGTGCTCGTTTTTCTCGTTGGTCGCTGTCGAATGCTCTCCATTCTGGTCCATGGTCGATGAAGTCTTGGTCAATCACAAGGCCGCAATCTGCGCAGACGAGTTCTGCGCGTGCGTAATCTTTACTTAAATGTGTACTGTTACATTCAGGGCATTGAATGATTTCTTCAATGCTTTGTCTCTTCTCTTTTTTCTTTTTGGATTGCATTTGTACCATTTACCTGCGCCCCCGTAAATTATTTTATACTTTTCGATATGCTTTTAAGCGCAATGATATAACTTATATATATACTTTACTATGCATTATTTTTTTAAAAATATCATCAGATTCCAAAGAAACATAAGATAAGACTCAGGAAATTTGCAGGCATAATGTTCTTATAAT
>DATMWV010000030.1:0-3638 GCA_035562195.1 Thermoplasmatota archaeon | reverse complement strand
TCATCACGCATAGAACTACCTCTTGCCCATGCGAAGGTACGTGGTGCTCGAGGACGGTATCCGATTCGACTCATCTATGCTTCGAACATCCCGGTCATTCTGATGTCTGCTCTGTTAGCAAATATCAATATGTTCGCATTGTTATTCTATACCCATCCTGGACTGAAAGGTCTACCTGGAATCGGGGGTCAATGGTGGATTGGGGCATATGATACCACAGGTGGTTCTACTATGCCGTATGCGGGAGGAGCGTGGTACCTCTCAAACCTCAATGGTGTGAATAGTTGGTTGATACCAATCATTAGTGGAGGGTATGGTGGTCATGCGCCATGGCAATTCGCAGCGAAAACCCTCATCTATTTAACGATCATGATCTTTGGATCTATTCTCTTTGCGAAATTCTGGATTGAGACAACGAACATGGGACCGACTGATGTGGCAAAACAAATACAAAAATCAGGGATGGTCATGCCTGGGTTCAGGAGAGATCCTCGTGTGTTAGGCAGAGTCCTCGAACGATACATCCCGGTGGTGACTGTGATTGGTGGTGCCGCGGTTGGTGCACTTGCAGCAGGAGCAGATGCCATAGGTACGGTCGGAAACGCCAGTGGTACAGGAGTTCTACTTACTGTCGGAATCATGATTCAAATGTACGAACAGATCGCAAAAGAACAAGCGATGGAGATGCATCCGATTCTGAGAGGATTCTTCGGAGCTGAATAGTGAGGTAGACAATGGGAGTTATTGTTGTTACCGGAATACCCGGGGTGGGGAAAACCACAGTGATGCAGAAGGCAGCAGAAGGATTAGATATCACTTTTGTTACCTTCGGGTCTGTCATGAGTGATATCGCCATAGAGCTGAAATTGGTAAAAGATCGGGATGAAATGAGGAAACTAAGTCTAGATCAGCAGAAACAACTTCAGATAAAAACAGCTGAGAAAGTCGGGAAAATGAAAAACGTCATCGTCGATACCCATTGTACTGTTAAAACACCGAAAGGTTACATGCCAGGGTTACCTGAGTGGGTGCTCCGGAAATTAAACCCGACCGCTATCGTCATCGTCGAAGCAGATCCACAGGAAATCTACAATCGGCGGGCAAAAGATACGACACGGAACCGAGATCCAGATTCTGTTGAAAAAATCGCGGAGCATCAGATGATAAACCGTGCAGCAGCCATGTCGTATGCGACACTGACAGGGGCTACGGTGAAAATCGTGTTTAACCATGACAATGCACTTGATGCGGCAGTCAAAGAAGCTGAGCCGGTGATACGATGAGAAAACTTGATGATTTTGCACAAGCAGGGCAGATGCTGCTCCTTATGCTCCTCCTCTTCGTCATGATTTTAATCTTCGGTGATGCAAATATTAGAAATATCGTTGCACAGTCTCTTAATTCCGTGTTCGCCCCCCTGATAGGCTTCGGTGGAGCAAACCCGTTGCTTACGATCGTGCTTGCTGGGATCATTGTCGTATTTCTTTCCTCGTTCTTTACTCATATGTTTACAAATTGGAAAGCGATGGGCCAAGCACAAGAAGCAAGTAAGGCGTTCAATAAAGAAATCACGAAAGCACGCAAGGAAGGCAACCAGAATCGCTTGCAGAAACTTATGAAGATGCAACCGCAAATCATGCGTATGACAACGCAATCATCAGGCGGAATGATGAAGTCAATGTTCTTTTTATTTATCTTCATAGCCCCGATTTTCATCTGGCTGACGTATTTCTTAGGCGGCGTTGTTTACTATTCTTACTTCACGGTACCCTGGGGTAGTGGCGTGTCTTTATATGGACGGGATAGTTTTCTGATGTCAAACTGGTTTTTCCTATACATGATATTTTCTTTTTTAGCAGGTTCGCTCATCCGACAAGGCTTAAAATGGATTAGCTGGTCGAACTGGTGGCAGAACATGCGGAAAAACATTCGACCGTCTATGAAATAGGGGAACAATGACGACGATCACGATCAGTGGTCTTCCAGGAACCGGGAAAACAACTGTCGCGAAACTTTTAGAGCAACGCCTCGGCTTGCGATATGTCTATTCTGGTGAGATCTTCCGACAACTCGCACAGAAACATCACATGTCTCTTGAGGAGTTTGGGAAGTATTGTGAGTCCCATCGTGAGATTGATGAAGAACTTGACCAATATCAACTGACTATTCTACGACAGGGGAACGTCATCGTCGAGGGACGACTCTCAGGCTGGCTTGCGCATCAGAAGCATATCCCTGCAGTCAAGGTGCTGCTCCAAGCAGATATCGATATTCGCACAGGTCGTATCGTAAAACGAGAGCAAGGTGATCTTAAGAAGAGGAAAAAAGAGATATTGAAACGAGAGAGAAGCGAAGCGACCCGCTATAAAAACTATTATGGTATTGATGTTTCGGACATCTCGATTTATGATGTGATTATTGATGCAGGTGATAAAACCCCTGAGCAGATCATGCAGATTATCTTAGATCATCTTGGGGAATAAACGAGTTTTTATATCCTTCTGTTATTCCGTAGGTTACAATGTCTGAGAAAAATACTATGTTACCATCGCTAAAACCAAGGAAACGGTTGATTAAGACTTCAGCGACGACAAATGCACATTATGGGAAAGCTCCTGCGAAGCGTACAGTACGAGAACTGCTGAATAATGGTTTTATTAATCTGGATAAACCTGCTGGTCCGACGTCCCATCAGGTGGTTGCCTGGGTGAAAGAAATCTTAGACATTGAAAAAGCAGGGCATGGGGGCACACTTGACCCTGCAGTCACTGGTGTGCTTCCAACAGGGCTTGGTGACGCTGCCCGTGCATTACAGGTCATTTTGGTCGCAGGAAAGGAATATGTTGCTTTGATGAAACTTCATAAGGAGGTCGAAGAGAAGAAGATACGGGAGGTCTGTAAGAGTTTTGTCGGTGAGATTTCTCAGATGCCGCCTCTGCGTTCCGCGGTGAAACGGGTGCGTCGTACGCGAGAGGTGTACTATCTTGAGATCCTTGAAATACAGAGGACTGAGGTGTTGTTCCGTGTCGGGTGCGAGGCAGGAACGTATATCCGGACTTTGTGTGTTGATATTGGTAAGAAGTTGGGGTGTGGCGCGCAGCTTATTGAACTGAGACGCAGCCGTGTGGGAAACATCACTGAGGATTCAGCAGTCACGTTACAGGATTTAAAGGATGCGTATATCTTCTGGAAGGACGATGGTGATGATGAAGAGTTGCGCAAGACGATTCTGTCGATGGAACGATTACTTGAGGTTGTGCCGAAAATAGTCGTTCGTGATTCTGCGATTGATGCGTTGTGCCATGGGGCGAATCTTGCGATCCCCGGGGTCGTTGAACTTGATGATATGAAACCTGGTGAGATAGCAGCTGTTTTGTCCTTAAAAGGTGAAGGCGTGGCATTAGTAAAGATGGAGATACCCTCCGTTCAAGTCATTGAGAAGGATACAGGTATTTGTGCGTCTCTTGAGCGTGTGCTGATGAATAAAGGGACGTATCCATCTATCTGGAAAAAAAAATAAACAGGAATGGTATTGCAGTCGTTGTTTTTGCCGAGGTGGCTCAGACCGGTACGGCGCGAGCCTGGAAAGCTCGTGGGGCTTCGGCTCCGCAGGAGTTCAAATCTCCTCCTCGGCGTTC
>DATMWV010000029.1:0-6802 GCA_035562195.1 Thermoplasmatota archaeon | reverse complement strand
GTTGAGACGAACCGTGACGGGACTATTAAAATTGATAAGCATGGAAGAACTAGTCTACCGGGTTTATTTTCCGGTGGTGATGTTGTGTCCGGTCCTGCAACTGTTATCAACGCGATTGCATCTGGGGAGCGTACCGCGGTTACGATTGATCAGTATCTGACGAAAGATAGGACAAGGAAATACCCTTGGCGAGAGCATAAGAAAGTGGATACGTTTTTTAACCCTGAGGCAGAACCAGTCAGTTATCGCATGCAGAAACCAAAGACACTTATACCTGAGCAACGACGGGGTTGTTTTGACGAAGTGGAATTATCGTTCACTCAAGCACTTGCTATGAAGGAGGCGAAACGATGTCTCCGCTGTGACCTAGAACTTGAGCTGCAAGAAAAAATTCAAAAGGAAAAACCACTGGAGGTGGCACGATGATCGAAATGACGATTGACGGAATCCCTGTCCAGGTCGAAGAAGGATCAACAATTCTCGATGCTGCACGATTCTATGGGCTAGAAATACCTACCTTATGTCATTTCGACGGACTATCTGACTATGGCGCGTGTCGCCTATGTGTTGTTGAAATTGGGAAAGGCGAAAACGCAAAACTCGTATCGTCATGTACATATCCTGCGGAACAAGGGTTGTTTGTTAGAACAAACTCCAAGCGTGTTGTCACTGCTCGCAAGATGCTTGTCGAGTTGTTGGTAGCAATGTGTCCGTCGTCAAAGACCGTCCAAGACCTTGCGTCTGCCATGGAGGTAACACAAGTGCGATTCAAAGTCGATCGTAAGAATGATTGTATCCTCTGTGGGCTCTGTGTACGCATGTGCGAGGAGCAGATGATGGCACAGGCAATCGGGTTTGTGAACCGTGGGAAGAATCGTAAGATCACCACACCATTTGATATGAAATCAGAGGTCTGTCGAACCTGTGGTGGCTGTATGTATATTTGCCCCGCATGTGAGCTGCGTTGTCAGGGGCCAAATGCAGACACCGATCTTTGCAACGCGTGTTTGAATGTTCAACCAGTATGTTTAAAGGAAGAGGATAATAAAATGTGCTTCCTTGAAACCTGTGGATGGTGTTATGAGGAACTAGGAAGAAAGAAAAAGAAAATGGAGAAAAAATAAATGTTTGGAGGGAAAAGAGTATGTCATTAACAAAAGTAAATGCATCTGCCGCAACATTAAGTAAAAACAGAACTGAAGGAGCGATTAACACACTCAGTGGAATGTGTGCGACCTGTGTCGATGGCTGCATCGGCATGTGTGAAATAGGTAAATCCGCCTATCGAGGTCATGAAGTGATCTACCCGCAGCCGTTTGGGATTATCACCTCGGCATGTGAGAAGATCTACCCGGTTGATTTATCTCATTTCACGATCCTGGGTGGTGTCGTTGGAGCCTGGGGTATTGAGACGAATAGTGATCGCGCGATTTTTTCTAATGTAAACTTAGAACGAACTATCTGTAAGGAAAATCCGCTAAAGGTGAAGATGCCAATGATTATCCCTGGTCTTGGTTCTACTGCGGTTGCGAAGAACAACTGGGAAGGTCTTGCGGTTGGAGCAGCAATAACGGGTATTCCGTTGACCATTGGGGAAAATGTCTGTGGTATGGACCCTGACGCGGAGTTCGTAAAGGGGAAAGTAAAACATTCACCAGACCTCGAATGGCGAGTGAATTTGTATAAGAAATGGCAACAAAAAGGGTATGGCGCAATTATCGTTCAAGCAAACGTCGAGGATACAGGTCTTGGCGTCCATGAATATGCGATTTCAGATTTAGATGTGGATGCTGTTGAACTGAAATGGGGTCAGGGGGCGAAAAACATTGGTGGTGAAGTAAAAATAAAGGAACTCAAGAGAGCCCAGGAGTTAAAGAAGCGGGGATATGTCGTACTCCCAGATCCAACTGATCCAAGTATCATCGCTGCTTTTGAAAAGGGAAGTTTCAGAGAGTTTGAACGGCATTCTCGTGTCGGTATGGTTTCTGAAGCTGGATTTATGAAACGTGTCAAGGAACTCCGTGATTGTGGTGCCAAACGAGTTTTCCTAAAGACTGGCGCCTACAGACCGGTCGCACTTGCACAGGCAGTGAAATTCGCATCGAAAGCAAAAATCGATTTACTGACAGTTGATGCAGCTGGTGGTGGTACTGGGATGAGCCCTTGGCGGATGATGAACGAATGGGGTGTCCCACCAGTTGAACTTCATTCGATGCTTTACCGATATGTGGATAAGCTAGCCAAAAACGGGGAGTACGTCCCTGATATTGCGATCGCTGGTGGATTTACCTTCGAAGATCAAATCCTGAAAGGTCTTGCTCTTGGCGCCCCATACTTTAAGCTTGTTGGGATGGCACGAGGACCTCTTGCTGCTGCGATGGTCGGGAAAACCATAGGGAAGAAAATCAACGAATCCATCGTCCCAATGTACATAGAACGATTCGGCAATACTCCTGAAGAAATCTTTGTGACCGCACCAGAGCTCAAGCGGAAATATGGAAAAGACTTTGAAAAACTACCAACTGGTGCGATTGGTCTTTACACATACATGGAGCGACTGCATCAGGGGTTACGACAAATCATGGCTGGGTGTCGAAAATTCACCTTGGATTACATTTCACGAGATGATATCGCAGCCCTTACAAAGGAAGCATCAGACATCAGTGGACTGCCGTATATCACGGATGTGGATGCCAAAGAAGTCGCAAAAATACTTGGTGCTTAAGCACCATTATTTTTTTTTCTTTTTCATTTCTTTTGCTTTAATCCATGGCCTGTCAAAGGTAGAACAACAACGTCATTTTTGCGTACATGAAGTTTTTTAAGAGCTGCAAGAGCGACTGCTGACGTCGGCTCGATATAATATCCTTTTTTTCCTATGTAATACAATACATCAAGGATCTCTTTTTCGGTTACTGTGATCATATCACCGTTTGTTTCTTTTATCGATTGGAGAATATCGTTTGCTCGTACAGGATTTGTTATCGCGATTCCTTCTGCGATAGTCTGTTTTGGGGTTTTATAGAAGGGAGGTTTCCCATGGTTTTTCCATGCATATGCTAAAGGAGCGCAGTTCTCTGCTTGCACTCCGATAATCTTTGGCAGCGTATCGATAATATCCTCTTGTTGTAATTCCTTCAAACCGATATATGAGCCATAAAGAAGAGTCCCATTACCCACCGGGACGATGAGACTATCAGGTGGTTCCCACCCGAGTTGTTCAACGATCTCGAAGATACATGTTTTTGTTCCATGGAAAAAAAATGGATTCCAATAGTGACTGGCATAGTAGGTTGTTTGTGCATGTTTCCCTGCTGCTTGTGCGGTATCCTCTCGGCTCCCCGGTATTGTATGCAGATGTGCTCCATACTCTTTGATTTGCATGAGTTTTTCTGGTGAGGTTTTTTCTGGGACGTAGATATGACACTCAATGGATGCTTTCGCGCAGTATGCTGCAATTGCAGCACCTGCATTGCCTGAAGAATCCTCAACGACTTGTTTGAGTCCTAACTCTTTACTCTTACTTACCAAGACCGAGGCCCCACGGTCTTTATACGATCCGCTTGGGAAAAGATAATCTTGTTTTAATAATACTTTTTTACCAAACAGCTCTTCTTTTAAAAGAGGGGTGAATCCTTCATCGAACGAGATGATATGGTGATCATGTTCAATGGGGAGGGCTTCGCGGTATCGCCAGAGAGTTGGTTTTCTTTTTTTGATGTTGTCTATTGGGAATCGTGCATGAAAATCGAGTGTCAATAACCCGCCGCAGATACAGTTCCATCTCGGTTCAGACGAGGGATATTCTGTATGACATGATTGGCACCGCAGTTTACTTTTCATTACAGGATTGATTTTCAGAACCCTATGTAAATGTTTTGCTCACTATGAATCACTTTGAGAATCACGCACGATTTTTGTAGTTTTACCCAGGAAAGTTTGCTTCTGTTATATTTTAATGAAGAACAATAGGACTGTTGCATTCTGTGACAGGGTAACTGAGCTATAGGGGTGTGATGCTGAGACAGTGATAATCGTTTTCCCAAAACCAATTATCAGATCAGAACTAATCGATCGTTCTCCACCAGGTGTGATACTTAACAAGCTCCCACTGGTCTGCTTGCCGATAAACACATTTCCTGATAAGGTGATATTCCATTGAACCTTGGTTATATCGATGGCACCAGTGTTTTTGATGACTGTTTTAATCTTGAAAAGACCACCAGAAACTACGCCTATCTCAAGTTGGGGAGCGATAATCGTGATTCCAAAGGGCTCTGACCAATCGCTTTCAGCCCCTATTAGATTTTTTGCTTTCGCGGTGATTGAATAATTACCCTTCTCAGACCAGGTATGCGAGAGGATAACAGGAACTCCTGAGCCGCAGGGGCCAAACCATTCCTGATGACTTCCATCACCCCATTCGACCCAGTAAAACAGGTTTGAATTCCCTGGGTCGGTGGTGACGAAAGTGAAATCCATCTGCCGTCCAACATCCCCTTGTGTTGATCCGTTGATCTCTGGTGGGAATGGTGCCGAGAGCACTGGGCTTACCACCAAGGCATAGTCTGCGTCTAATTCTGGTGTTTCGATATGAGAATCCTGGATTATCTCATCTGCAGATACCTGAACGGTCCATGTTCCTGCTTCAGGGTTCTGTACAAAGACACATTCGACCGTATCTTTCGTATCAGCAGCCCCATCTGGCTGAGACCATACACCATTCTTAAGTCCATAATTCCCCCAGTATATCACATCAGATGGAGAAATGACCTTCAAGGTTAAATCATTGATTCGGTGCTGTGTTTGGACCGCTGGGTTTCCCGCAGGATCCGCGTAGGTCATCGTGACCTTCAGGTACGGTGACCCTGACTCAACCGCAACCATATGGCTTGATACTTCAAGGTTTTCAAGGACATCTGTTTCATCGATAATATAAAAATTATCTCGTAAATCGTACAAGTTCTTCTCAGACGGCATCCCCCATCCTTGATGCATGCGGGTTTTATCCTCTGTGGTTCCATTGAAGGGGTATTGATCCGCGGTGTTAATCATCATCGCTTTTGCCGTCGTCATATGAGGCCGGTTCTCAAAAACCGTTCCTTCAGGGTTAACCTCGTTTCCAAAGATGCCATCAGACCACATCTGATAGAATAACCCGAAATGACCAGCGATGATGGGTGTTGCCCCGCTCGTACCACCAAAGGCATCAGTGTATGCAGTCGGACTCCCTGAGGTCGTGGTAAATATCATATCATAAAAAGAACAGAGGTCAGGTTTAATTCTCCCATCGGTGGCAGGTCCAATGCTTGCCCCATAACTCCATTCATCATCGGTTTTTGTCAATGTATCATAATGGTAGATGCCTCCACCAGAGACGATGTTCTTCGCCCATGCCTGTGGTCGGGACATTTGATCACCAGCATTGCTTTGTGATTGACAATGAAGCACATCAAAATCAAAGAGTGCTGAATCGGTATCTGCGGATATCGTGGTGTACTGGGTCGTCCGATCGCTTCCGACACTTGCTGTCTCAAACACACCATAGTATGGATCTTGAACCAACTCTCCTGTGTGGATATATCGATTCGTCCCCTCTAAACCTATATAGTTATAGTCACCGACAATTCCTTGTCCTTCAGGTAACATCCCACGACCCTTTGGGTTTCCGGTTCCATCTCCAAAGACAATCCCTGAGGTTGAAGCACCATGAGAATCACTGCCGACGTTCCCATGTAAAATGAGTGGACGAGATTGAAAGTCAACATGAGCGAGATTAAATCCAGCATCGAAGACCTCCCCTCGTACCCCGCTCCCATTATAACCTGCTATGGTCTCGATGTAGTTTGCACCACCAATTTCCCGGGCAACATCCATATCAGCTTCATATGTGCTCCATCGATCAACAAACAGCACCTCATCCCACCGTATGACCAAGAACAATTGATCTGGTGAAAGGGTAGCTTCAACGAGGAATTTCCCTGCATCCCCTTTGTTCACTGTTCCACCTATTGCCTTTATGCGTTCGGTAACGATGGTTTTTTGTTCAATTGAAAGCACTTGGATGTTATACTGTTGCAGGGGATAGCATTGGTAGGCATTTTCGAGATTATCGAGCATGAATTCCTCTAGCCGGTACGCGGGATGATACGGTCCTATCCAACGTACATACGGTAGTGTTTCCACTTCTGTTCGTACTGAGTCGCTCATCTCGACGAGATAGGCATATTGGGCGATATAATGACGAACCACGCCACCGCATGCAGTTATCTCTTCATGAAATTCTTCAAGTGGCTGGGTGAAAAACTGAACGATAAACAAATGGGTGTCTTCGCTTGCTATCAAAAGGGGTTCAACGGCTGGCTCTTCGGTCAATGGGTCGAAAAGTGCGTACCGCAGACCAATTTCGTAGGATGGTTGAACCGTTCTCACAAAGGTTTTTCCATGGTCCAAACTGATTGAATAAAACGGTACCATCTCACCAGTATCGAGTTGTTCGTCCCATAATTTCAGCACAACTGATGAATCAGATACTGTGATCCATCGTTCATTAATAGTTTTACTATTTTCTTGGGAAAACACATTATTTCCCGTGGCGTTCAACGCTGTTGGAATACAGAGCGTACAGATGATGAGGCTTATTATTACATATTTTATTCTTTTATTCATTTAAATCCCCCTTCAATTTATTTTTCTTTACTAGATTATATAATTATTTAATACAAAGCCTCTAATTAAATATTCCTATGCGCCATCTCTTGAAAAACTTTTCAAAAAATGCAGATATATTGAAGCAAAGAAC
>DATMWV010000028.1:0-2757 GCA_035562195.1 Thermoplasmatota archaeon | reverse complement strand
GTTCAAAGTCCATCCAGTGCACACAACCCGTCAATTAGGTATAATATAGGAAAGGGGTATCTTGATTTAATGCTCTCGACTTCGAATGAAATAAAATTTCGTGCAACTTTCTGTGCAAATAATATTGTTTGATCGTCTTTTTTCTAGCATTTCATCTTAAAATATATATACATGGTCTGCATTAGCATTACACGGAGGAAGAATTTATGAGAAAAAAAGTAATTGTGATAATTATAATTATGCTGTTTTTCACGACGCTTCTTCCCACAACCGTATTGGCAGGGGATGAAGAACACCCGGAGATTACCGATACCATTGGAGATGCTCGATGGTACCTTGATATCGACAAAGCATGGTTTTATGAAGACCCAATTACACCTGATGTTTTGTATACCACCATAGAAATAGTTAAACCCAGTGTCCTCCCACCAAAACAACATCTTGTTGTCTTATGGGAAATGAACGGGGAGCATTATGCAGCTATGCTAGCTGTTGGATACGACATTGGGATAGAATTTCCCTGGTTATATTATAGTGCAATTGAGGGACGAGGACAATTTGGTGATCCAAAACCAAAAATATCAACTATTGATGGATTCTTGAACAAAACCGATGGGACAATTACCTGTAAAATTCCTAAGAGTACAATAGGGAACCCACAACCAGGGGATGTCTTAACAAATACCCAATCACAGTGTTTTCAGAGGTTTCGATTCTGGGGGAGACTAGGATTTTATCCTTTCTTCAGACATATGATCTTTGATCAGATATTAAAGAAATGGCAAGTAGAGGATATCGCACCTAATTATGTTAACGATTCGATTGTATACGGTAGTGATTATATTATTCAATATTAAGGGGGAATAGGAAATGAAAAAAAAGATAATTGGTCTTTTTGTGTCCATGCTGTTCTTCACAACCGTTCTACCTATCACTGCTTTTGCTGGAGATGAAAACGACCCTGAAATAACCGATAACCAAGATGATCAATTTGGGGCGTTACTTGAATATCCTACAAGAATACGGACACGAATTGCATTGACATTATTACAAATGAATTCATTTGATTTCGTTGACATTACTTCTGCATGGTTTTATGAAAATGTATCTGAATCTGGCTATCTTTACGCTGCCCTTAAACTTAAGGATCTGAGTGTGAATCCTCAAAGAGCCATTTATACAATCCACTGGAAGTGTAACGGAGTGCCTTATACTGTTTGGAGCCATCTGTATAACCATGGACAAAATTGTACCAGCTCTGTTGGTGTAGATAGACGGTGTAATTACCACTGGCATGATGCTGAGGTCACCTATGATTTTAACAGCAGTATAGTAACATTCAAAATGGATAAAAAATATATCGGAGATCCACAACCAGGTGATCTCTTAATCAGAACATTTGCATGGACGGCGTTGCGTTTTAATTATGAGCCATTAAGCTTATTATTTAGCGATGGAGAACTGGTAAAGGACGCTGCACCTTTTATAGAAAACAATTCGGATTACGGAAGAAATTATCAAATAGTGTACTAAAAAAAATATACAATGAAGTGATACAAAACCGATAGTAAAAATCATTATTAATGATGATAACAAAAGACTCAATGGATGTTCTGCAAATTTAACTGATTGTAGATTAATGAACAAAGGAGTTGTACCTTTGTATGTTAAATCCCGACGAGAACATCCTGTTCATTAGCATAAATTTGGTATTTTGTATTCTTTTTGGAAATACACCACATTTCAGTGGTAGGAATGTTCATAAAGCTATGAGGAAATCCCCTTACGTGGAGTAGCGATGAATAGGAAGACACTTGTGGCATACTTTACGAAGGGTGGAGCCTCTGAGGAATACGCAAAGGTAATCGTAGAAACGCTTACAGAGAATGGACTTGCGGTCGAGATTTGCAATCTTGCGCATGACATCCCTGAGGTCGCAGCCTTTGACACGGTCGTTCTGGGGACTGGTGTGCGGATGTTTAGGGTTTACCGGCCTTGGAAGAAAGTCCTGAAACAAAAAGCACTCAGCAATAAGCAACTATTCATGTTCTTATCAAGTGGTACGGCAATTGAAGACCCTGATAAGGCTGTCGAAAAATTTTTACGCCCGTTAGTGGAAAAGTATGATCTCAAACCCAAGTCTCTGGTTTCCTTCCCTGGAAAGATTCCTGAAAAATGGGCTAAGCTAGATGGTGAAAAGGAGACTATGAAGCCGGAGAAGGCCAAAGCATGGGCTCAGGAGATTGCCCATCAAATTCAAAGCAAATAAGCCTCCTTGAGAGTAGTTTTTTTTATAAAGTTATATCTATCAAAAAAGAAGATCTATACCCGTGGGTGCTAAATTCCGATGAGAGCATCTATTTATTAATATCATTGCTAATAATGTCTGACTATGCAATATTACAACGAAGAAAAAATGAAAACTTTTAGAATGAAGATCGAAAAAGAGATTCTGAGCTGGCCTCATGTAACGACGAAAAAAATGTATGGTTGTCCCTGTTACAAATACAATGATAAATTATTTGCATTTCTGGTGACTGACGGTGTGGTTCTTACAAAAGCAAGTGAGCAAGACAAAATCAAATTATCAAAAGAGTTTACGATTAAACCCTTTCAAGCAGCAACACGGACAATGAAAGGATGGCCACAAATACCAGTTGATGAAACATCTGATCTTAAGAAAATAATACCTTTCATAAAAAATTGTTATCATCAATCAAAGACCGTAGTATAAAAAAATTCTGTATTGTTCGGGGT
>DATMWV010000027.1:0-6989 GCA_035562195.1 Thermoplasmatota archaeon | reverse complement strand
GGAACATCACCGTACACCTGGGCATGGGCCTTTGGTGACGGCGGGACCGCAACAGTCCAAAACCCGACCCACACCTACACCACCGCTGGGACCTACACAGCAACCCTAACAGTCACTGACGCAGCAGCAGGCACAGCGACCGACACAGCCACCGTAACCATTGTCGCACCTCAACCAGTGCTCGAGATCGGGGCAATCACCGGCGGATTCGGAATAAAATCATCCGTGAAAAACACTGGAGAAGGAGCAGCAACAAACGTTGACTGGACAATCACCCTTGACGGAAAATTGGTCTTCCTTGGAAAATCATCCACCGGAACCTTCGCAACCATCGCACCAGCAGGTGACGAAGCAATAAAAGCAGGCTTCATCCTTGGATTCGGCAAAACAAACATTGTCGTATCAGCAACCTGCGATGAAGGCGTCACCGCAGAAGCAACCGCAAGTGCGTTTGTCCTCGGACCATTCGTCCTTGGAGTGAAATAAAACACTCCCCCCTTTTTTCTTTTTTATTTTCCTCTGAAAACATAGTCGAGATTATGACCCTGTTTATTCTTCATTGTATTCTTAAATAAAAAAGAAATAAACAAACCACTGTCTCTTAACGGAATTATGATTTTGACTCTTTCGTGCCTGCTTACTGCAAATATTTCTGTAGGAATCGCTGAAGTATCGCTTTGGATAATCACCGGATGTTCAGAATGAATGGTCCTAACAGGAAAGCGGTCGCTGTTTTTTCAACATCAGCCGCAGTCACCGTGATATCGACAGTTCCAAGACCAAGGACTAATCCTGTGGAAACATTTAAACTATTACCCGGAGAGATCATCAGCAGAGTACCGCTTTTTTCTTGACCAAAGAGAACCAACCCTTGTAAGGTAATCGTCCAATTAATATGTGAGGCATCGACAATTCCTGTGTTCTTTATTTCAGCAGTGAGTTTCAAACCACCAGAGATCGTCCCAATCTCAATCTGAGGTCCATCGACAATCTGAATCGTTATCGAATCAGACCATGCGCTCTGTGATTCATAGTTATCTTTTGCTCTTACTTTTACTTGATAATCCCCTGCGGTCAACCATTTATGAATCGTTTGAACCGATTGCCCGGATGCATAGGGTCCTATCCAATCACTTTGTTCGTTTCCCCAGTCCCATTGATAGAACAATTGAGCATCAGCATCAGGATCAGTCGTACTTGTGCTAAACGTATAATAAACACCTGTTTTACCGGATGTTGGACCAGAAGGTACTGAAGGGTTCGCGGGGGGATTGTTGTTTATTTCAGTTATTTTTAATGCAGGATCACCGAACAAGTTTGTTTCATAGTAACACCAGCGTATACACGATCGACCTATGATTGGAAGGTTATCCTCTTTTGAATCATGATTCGCACGTCCGATCTCAGGCATTATTTCACCAAAAACTGCATCCCAGAACTGACGATGGAGTCGCTGTGAATCCCCATCGGTGCTATAGGACCAGAAGAAGCCGTATCTGGCGTTCATAATAACCGCAAACGCAGCATGTGTTGTTTTTACTGTGAAATGTTCCGCGATGCAATCGCCGTTATCAAAGCCACCAGCCATACATCCTTGAGAATAGATAAAGCATGTTCGATTTGAGGGGTTTGTCAGTCCATCAACATCGTAGGTATCGAGTTTCAGATCATAATCGTACGATGCATGACCAAGATGATTGATGACATGAACACCGTTGTTAATAACGGAAATGATCGCTGAGGACGGCCAGCTATAGCTCGGAGAGTCATATAATTTACTTATCACGTAATCATCTGAAGATATACCAACCGTGGTATATCCATCATCAGTCGATCCATTGACAAGCTGATCCATATACGTTCCACCATAGCTTGCGATCCCATAATCACCAAGGTATTCAGCTGCCAGATTAATTTTTTTAAGATACGGGTCATTGATATCTCTATTGATATATGCGACGGTCTTTGTCACGAAATTCGTCACTTCCGCTGCGTTCCCCACACATGCTCTTCCGACATAAACCTCTGCAACAAGGTCGACATCACCACCACCAGTCCCATCATTAGGTTCACCCCAGTTCCCATCGCCATCATAATTATAAGGCCCGTCAAGACAAGCGTAGTAAAGATCAGCAGGCATGCTATCCTCATAATAGGTAACGTTTTCGTCCATTCCTGATACCCAGAGGATCGGGGCAGGAACGATATTGTCATCCCCGCCAATAAGAACATATTCAACGCCCCAGTCGGTATACGCAGTGAGGATATAGTCACGGATGCTTTCAAGATCGCTACCACCGATATCTGTGAGTGTTTTTATCACGGTTGCAACACCAGTGGCATCGTGCGCTTGTTTCAATGGATCAAAACCTGTTTTTAGCGCATCGGTCGTAATAATAAGAAGATCATAATTATCAAGTGATGCTGGTGAAGAAGGATATTTTTGACTGTAACTGAAAATCATTTCAGGATTATCAACTTTCTGTTGAATCTGATTGGTATCCTGACTTAATCCTCGGTATAATGCTGGTTGGATACCAGTTTGAACGGTTTGTACTAAGACTTCTAAGCTTGTGTAGTAGAAAAGTTCCCCGGTAATCGGGTTATATTGAACAGGATGTAAAAGAAGCACAAGAATCTGATATCCTCGGAAAGATTGGATGCCGACTTGAGTGAACAGTTTCCCAGGGTACGCAGCATTTGACTGGTAGATAGCCTGGTTTGGGACTGGGATTGGTATATTTTCTGTTTGCGATATCGGAATCGCTTGACTGGTTGGTTCAACATTGAACCCTGAACCAAGAACGACTTTCTCCCCAGTTATTATCTCTATTCCACTCACCTTTGACTCGGGAGGCAAGAGAAGGAATACCCCTTTGGATGGGATCTTTGGTTCTCCAGCACTACCGGCAGGATAACAATCGTCTACACTTATCCGGTCGTAAATAGTCCCAGCAATATCAACGGTTTCAAGGGAGGGGCTGTTAAAAGAATATGTTCTTTTGACATCCTGATCCAGGGTAACTTGATTTGATTGAGCTGCGATAGAACCTATCATCAGACAAACTATCGAGGCGACAAAAAACTGCTTCCAATTAGATCGAATTAAATTGGTATATTTCTTCATATACTATCCCCTATCAATATATGATATACATCGTCCATATATATAAACATGGATGTTGCATACTCTCTATTGAATCGTGCATTGACCTAGCAATATACTGGTTATTTTTATTAAGTCATCTCTGTAAACCTTTTGATTTATATGAGAAAAGATTTGCGTGATATTGGAGATACAATCAATAATATTCTTCTTATATTCGCTTGAATCCCCTTTGTACAAACTGTCGGACAGAAAGCACCATTCGATCTCGTCGGTAAGCAAGTGGCATCGTGACCCCTTCACCCCATGTTTTTTTCTTCTTTATTTCAGAAAGAACCGTATCAATACACAGATCAGTCGAGTCGACAACAGTATACGCATATCCAGCATAGAACGGGTCATGAGAATCGCTTCCTCCCGTACCACCCAGACTCAAAGCATGAGCGACTTTAGCAGTTTTCAGGTTCGTGTTCGGAACGCTACAGCCATTAAATACCTCTATGGCAGAGATTTTCGTCTGTATGCGCTTTAATTTGTCTTTTTTGATCCCTGAGAGTAGACGAAAGAGATGAGGAACAATCGGTTCTCCACCAGCATCGATGATACGCTCGACAGTTTCTTCGACAGAAAGACCAGCTTGAATAGTCTCTGTGACATTGATTGCGAGCAGGTGCCCGTCCGCGGTTGATATCTCAACACTGGGGATGACAAGAAAATCATTCGGTACCACCTGTTGCACCGTACGATATCCGGATATGGTGTTATGATCTGTGAGAGCCATACCCTGAAGACCTCGTTTCTTCAGTGATTTAATCAAATCTTGAGGAGTCCCCATACCATCATTAGAATAACAGGAATGAAGATGCATATCTACTTTTAACATATGAGAAACAACCGCTGCCACATGGAAGCTTGATTTCCTATTATAAATTTACGGTACAGCACGTATATCTTCAGGTAATCCAGGAGGAGAAAATAAAAAGAAAGCGTTATATAACCCAAGGCTATTGTCACGGTCCGGGAGAGGCAGATTTATGCTCATTGAAAAAAACAAACAGTTAAGTACACACAGATTTGGTGAGTTAGAACTCGTTGACAAATCCTTGTTTTTTATCTGCACGAATAGACGAGATAACTAACCTCATCTTCTCTCTCTTTTCCATGCGTTAAAGAAACGTATTTAAGTGTTTACTTCATAACAATCATAGACATAGGAACAGTGTCATAAAAGGTGATGTGGAATGGAGAATTATGGGATGGAGTACCAGACATCAACAGAGGATAAAAGGGTTGGTACAGGAATAGACGGACTTGATGAACTGCTTCAAGGAGGCTACCCGAAAGGCAGTGTCACCTTAGTTGCAGGAACCCCCGGTACTGGAAAGACAATCGTCTGCTTCCAATATCTTAACAATGGAATTAAAAATAAGGAAAAATGTTTGTTTCTGACTTCAGATGAGCGGATTGACAATCTTCTGTACCAAGCAAAAAAATTAGGGTTTGACTTTGATGGAGCAGTAAAAAGCGGTCAGCTGAAATTTTTGTATCTGGATTTGGAGAAACACACGGTTCACAAGGAAATGGAAGAAGAAATCCGTATGGGTAACTATTCACGAGTCGTTCTTGACTCTCTGACGCCGTTGTCAGAAATGCCGGTATGGGTAGTAAACAGGGGATCAGAACTCATCCCCTCAGCAGACACCCTGGTACACACGCCACTTCCGCTCGATTCTGTCCAGGCGACACGAATGCATGTCCGTAGACTGCTTCGCATCTTGGAAGAAGACGCATGCACGGGGCTGGTTACCTCAGAAATAACAGAAGGATCCCGGAACCTGTCACGGGACTCGGTTTCTGAATTCCTTGTAGACGGCATCCTTGTTCTTGATCTTGATCCGTCGATGGATCGCAGGAAACTGACAGTGCGAAAGATGCGTGGGACCAAACATACGTTAAAACCACGTGATATCGAAATTACCGGCAAAGGCGGCATCCGGATCCTCTAAGAAATATACTCCCAGGAAAAACATAAAAAGTCAGATCCTTGTTACCATCCTCTTATGACCGAAAGAATTCTGCCGGCTCCAGCGCTCCATACGCTATTTGTCTCAAGGGAAACAAGCAATTGTCCGTTACTTTCCGATATGATAACTCTTGGCCAAAGCCTCCAAGAATTTGGGTTGACTGACAAAGAAACAGGGGTTCTGAGCCTGGATTATGGCAAACGTCTTCTGATTAACGCAAAAAACACTGACTTAAAAAAAATAACACAACAGGATATCGTGGAGATCGTTGATTATGACCCGCTCAAAAACATCATGATGGTGATAGGGTTAAATGACCCAACGTTAGAAACCCCTGTACATTGGATCATCCAAAAAGCCCGTCATGATGTCAACGCGGTCCTCCAGATCAACAGCACAGCTCTTTTTGAGAGATTCCAAAACACACTACCAACAACAGAGAACGATACCCAACCAGGGACTCTAGAGCGTGCGAAGGAGATATTACGGACATTACGAAATGGAAAAACAATACTGATAAAAAACGAAGGGATCATCTTCGTAGGCATGAACAGAAAAGAAATTCATGACACACTCCTGAGATATCTTGAGGTACAGAAATGAAAATCGATGGAAGAGACTATCGAGCGTTATGGCAGGAAGGAAAGACCATTCAATTCATCGACCAAAGAAAACTCCCGTACAAATTTGAAATCTATACCGCCAGAACCGTCGATGATGTCGCTTATGCAATCAAAGACATGGTGGTCCGAGGGGCTCCTGCTATTGGCGCTGCAGCAGCCTATGGGATGGTGTTCGGACAAAAAAACCCTGAAAAATCCGCAGAAATACTCAGAGCGACACGACCGACTGCCTATGACCTCTTCTACGCAGTTGACTATATGATACAAGCACTCGACCATGAAGAGAATGCCTTTGATGCAGCAGCGACCTATGCAGAGACAATTATAACCCGCTGTAAAAAAATAGGGGAGAACGGAGAGAAATTAATCAAAGATTCGATGAGGATATTAACCCATTGTAACGCAGGGGCCTTAGCCACCATAGACTATGGAACCGCGTTAGCCCCCTTACGAATGGCTCATCAAAAACAGAAACAGATATTTGTGTACGCCGATGAGACACGACCACGGCTTCAAGGCTTATTGACAGCGTGGGAACTTTTTCATGAGGGAATCCCTTATGCATTGATCGCTGACAACGCTGCAGGCTATTTCATGAGAAAAAAAGACATCGATCTGGTCATTGTCGGTGCAGACAGGATAGCGAAAAACGGGGATTTTGCAAACAAGATTGGAACGTATGAAAAAGCAGTCGTTGCAAAGGAAAACAACATCCCTTTTTATGTCGCAGCACCAGCCAGTACCTTTGATCCAAAACTACGAGATGGTTCACAGATTATCATCGAAGAACGAGGACGAGCGGAAATAACCGAGATCTCTGGGAAAACCATCATGCCGGAGTGGGTGTCGGTAAAAAACCCTGCTTTTGATGTCACCCCAAAGAAGTATGTCACCGGGTACATCACCGAAGAGGGAATCTTTAAAAAATGATACCAAACAAGAAGAAAACCGTTTATATACGAAACACGATTCGATACAAACCGATATCAGAAACAGTTTGGAAAGGATGCCTATGAAGTTGGAAAGTTTGGACGAGATGGAGAACAACGAACATTTTTTCTGTTGGTCCTGCGGGAAACAACTCGAGGCTGTTGATGAGATATCACAGCGGATCTGCTTTCAATGCAAACAGATAATAAAAGACCTAAAAGCAGATGACATCTTCTTCTGCTGGGCATGTGGAAAACAACTGCTCCACATGAGTGAAGTCGCTCAGGGAGTCTGCCACCCCTGTAA
>DATMWV010000026.1:0-3707 GCA_035562195.1 Thermoplasmatota archaeon | reverse complement strand
AAAAACAGACTTGATCTTCGCTATGAGACCTCACATCTTCAGGGTTTGTACCCAAAATATCATCTTCATGTCGAAGATCCAACGCAGGATCTTACCCTTGATGCTGACTACACGGCTCGTTCGTTACCCCATTGGATTGCTCAGGAGGCGACGCAGGGCAATCTGCCGATCGGTCTGAATTTCTACCGATATGGGTTCCTTCCCCATTGTGATATCACCGGGACTATGAAACTGGGGAAAGAATCCTATTCTATTGAAGGAAAAGGGTATATGGAGCACGCGTATGGGGACTGGTCGTATCAGAACCCACTGCAGACGCTGTCAAGGGCGCATCGAACCCTTGCGACGTATGGTCATCTCACAAGATGGTGGTTGTCTCATCATCGTTTCAAGATTCCCAAACGAATCAGTTTTTCTTCAGAGAACAATCCTTTTGGTTATGATTGGGTCTGGGGTGTGTGTGACAATTCTTGGAGTTTGTTTTTTGGGAACTCTTTGTTCTGGGTCTCTGAAGGCCCCTCCATTGGTGCGTTTTATTTGACGGAGGACGGGAAACACTATTGGGAGTTCTGTGATGTCTGGTTCAAATACAATAAAGTGTTGTATGTGAAGGAGTTTGATCTGTACTATCCTTCTGATTTAGAGTTGACTGGCCGGCTAGAGGATAAAACAATACGTCTGCGGTTCTGGGCAACCACTGATACCTATGAGTATATCGACCCGTATAAGAAAGGCAGGTTCTACAAGGCATTTATTTTAAGTGAGCTCCCGGGTCGTATGGAAGGAACCTTTACGGATAAAGAAAGGACTGTGCCGCTGCAGGGCGAGTGTAAAATCGTGCCGTTGCGTCAAGCACCACTGCTTGGGCATAATGCGGTCTCTTTAGAGTTTCTTCTTCCACCCAAGGGTGTAGGCCTGTCAGTTGAGCTTGATTTCCATGCTCTTCGTAAGCGACTCTTCACGAAGGTTCAGCTTGCACCAAAACCAAAAATCTCTTGTCGTTTGAAACGCATTGATTTATCACAGATACAAAAGGAATCAGTAGTGCAGAGAGAACTTTAAAATCTTACCGACGTGACATGATTTTCGTAATGATTCTTTAGCAGGTTGGTCACTTTTTCATTATTAAAAACGATTCTTGGGATAACAACAATTTTAGTTTTTTTATTGAATTTTTTCTTATTATGGAATCTATGTACTCCGTTGTCTCTGTTATTGGTTTTCTGAGGATGATCTTTCCGTTATTTTTTAGATGTTGGAGCGTGTTTTTTAATACGGTTTCGATATCACCGACGCCATAGGAGATTAATATGATATCAAATGGTGAAACATCGTATGTTTCCCCTGATGCGATTTCTACATGGATGTTTCCGTAGTCAGCGATGTATTTTTTTGCGCTGGTAATGCTTCGTGTTTGGTTGTCTATCCCGGTTATTTGCGCACGTGTTTCTTTTGAAAAAATAATCAATGAGTACGGGATGGCCCCGCAGCCAATGTGGAGAATCTTGTCAGAGTGTTGGATTTCTGCCATTTTGATTTCTTTTTTTACTGAGGGTTCATGGAATTTCATGTATAAAAACGAAAAAAAAGATATATTTGTAAATATGATTTCATATATATTATAGAGTTGGTCTATGAATTTCTTAAACATCGTTCGCCGCTGATGAATAGCGTCAACATCATTTAAACTCTATTTAATACTTAACCATGGCCATTCACTCGTAACATAAAAGTTTTTATAATCTAGATTTCTTTGGGAGAGTCCATGAATAAAAATATTTTATCAATCCTTGATGTGAAAGATGAGATTGAAGAATTAATCGATCTTGCAATACAAATAAAAAATGATTGGAAAAAAGGAAACGACATCAGATACCTCAAAGGAAAGAAACTTGCGATGATCTTTGAACGAACCTCGGTGAGAACAAGGGTCAGCTTTGAATTCGGCATACAAATGCTAGGTGGTATCGCCATTTCCCTTACGAAGGAAGACATCGGGATTGGTACGCGAGAATCCGTTGAAGATATCGCACTAGCCATGTCGAGATACGCCGATATCATCATGTACCGAGCGTTGGACAAAAAAGACCTCCATGAGTTTGCACATCATGCGACGATCCCTGTTATAAACGGCTTAGACATCGATGAACACCCAACCCAGATATTGGCGGATTTAACCACAATAAAGGAGAAAAAACACACCTTAAAAGGCTTAAAATTTGTCTTCATTGGTGATGGGGATGATAACCTCACCCATTCCTACATGCTTGGTTGCACACTCGTCGGAATGGATGTCACCGTTATCACTACAAAGAATCATCGTCCTTCGAAATACTTCCTTGACAAAGCCACAGAAATCGCCAAAGAAAAAAACGTTACCCTCACGATCACAGAGGACCTTGACGAAATAAAAAACGCTGATGTCGTTGCGACAGACACGTGGATTTCGATTTGGTTTAAGGACCAACGAGAACAGATCTTAAAGGACCTCAAAGGGTACACCGTCACCAAAGAGTTAATGAAAAAAGCTAGACCTGATGCGATCTTCATCCATTGTATGCCTATCTTCTACGGAGAAGAAGTTACAAAAGAAGTCGCTCATAGTCCGCAATCGGTCATCATCGACGAAGCAGAGAACCGTATGTGGGCTGAGATGGCACTGATGGTGAAACTCTTACGCCGCCCAAAATGAATGATAGAACAACTGCAGCAGGATATCCAGAAACATCAATACAAACACCGTGAGAAAATAGTTAAACCCTTTTTGACCAATGAGTAACCCAGTTTCCTTCATTTCTTGTTCATCTTTTTTTATGTAGCAATACGACCAGCTCAGAGTATAGAGCCAAACGATAATGAAAGGAACAAGGAATATCGGTGATAAGATGGTCCTGAAGAATAGGATCACTGCGAGTATTCCTGAGATGAAATACATGGCAAACGAGATTTTAGCAGAGGTCTTTATCCCAAACGAGGATGCATAGGTTCTCACCCCATGTTTCCTGTCCCCCTCGATGTCATGAATCCCCTCTGGCAGATCATGGGCATCATCCGCAAAATAGGTAAATAAAACAAGAAGTACCATGTTTACAAAAGAATCAGCATCAAACGCAATCGCGCCTAAGACGGGCAGGTTGTAACTGAGGGCATTGCTTTGAGGCAACGCAGTCCATATCGCAACATATCCAAAGACAGCGACCGTTACCCATTGAATAGGAGTAAATATTTCTGAGTAGGCAGGTATTTTCACGATTTTTTTAAGAAATTTATTATGAAACGTGACGAATAATGCTGCCATGCCGACGATGAAGAGGCACCAGACACTGATAAGGATCGCACAGCTAAACACCAACGCTGAAAAGACTAAAGCGACGATGAAGAATTGTTTTGGTGTTATCCTCCCAGATGGCATGATACGGTCAGGATGAGCTATTCTGTCAATTTCTATATCACTGATGTCATTCCATATGAGTGTTGCAAAATACCCGGAGAACAGCGTAAGAATTGATAAGAGAATGATGCGTACAATTTCCCAATTATAAGGTTTTATCCCATAGGCAAGCATGGGGACGGTGGTATACATTATGGCAAACGAGATCAGTTCATACACCATGATGGTACGCCATTGGAAAGGCCGCCATTTGAATAAAAAATAGAATAGTTTATTCATGCTACACAGTCTGGGTACATAGCACGATGATTTAAAT
>DATMWV010000025.1:0-3476 GCA_035562195.1 Thermoplasmatota archaeon | reverse complement strand
CAACACAATGGGCGTCCGGGTTTCTTGGTGGTTTGACTGAGTTACAGAATCAGAACGATTGGCGGTTTTCACCTATCTATCATGTTCTAGATGGGGAGACATGGGGGGCGATTGGTCTGTCCATGGGTGGTGGTGGATGTGTTGAGGCGACCGGGACTGCCGGCTCAGAAATAGATGCATCAGTCGCACTTGCTCCGGCAGGGTTTCCATCAGTGCTTGCTGCTGCACAGAACATCACAGTCCCAATCCAGCTCCAGGCAGGGACCGTCGACAGACTGGTTCCCCCAGATCGTGTGCTGGATCTATACACTAAGTACCTTACGAATGGTACAACTAAAGAATATTTAGGAATCACTGGCGGAAATCATCTAGGGTTCATCGACGAAAAGTATGCTTCATTTGGTCAACGATGGGGTATCGACAACCCACCTGGTATCAACGTCGAACAACAACACAATATCTCACGGATCTACTTCACCGCATGGTTCCAGTACCATCTCAGGCAGCTGGATGAGTACTATACCTATATTTTTGGAGAGGAAGCATTACAAGATCTGGACGATGGAATACTTGCTGACTTGCGGTACAATATGCCTTAGGGGAACGGCCTCAGAAACACAATTGGTTATTTTTCCAATATAGCAATAGAAATGAAAAAAAAGCTTCTAGCTTAACCTTAACAAAATCTCATATCGATAGAAAAAAGGTATCTTTTTAAAGAAACAAACCATGCAAATATCGTGATGAGCGGAGATGGGAAAGTGAGAAAAATCGTTGTCGTACTCGTTGGAATAATACTAATTACGCTAAGTTTGATGAGTGGTTGTACAGAAAATACACAAACGAAAAATACAAAAATTGACACTGACGGTGACGGGTACAGAGACGCTGTTGATGCGTTCCCCTCGGACAGCACCGAATGGATCGATTCTGATGGTGATGGGGTTGGGGATAACCTCGATGCGTTCCCTCTGGATGCGAACGAGACACAGGACACGGATGGGGACGGTGTGGGTGATACTGCTGATGCATTCCCAAGTGATCCAACCGAATCAGTTGATTCAGATAGCGACGGGGTAGGTGATAATACGGATTATTATCCTGATGATCCAACACGTTGGGAACCGCCTGCCTCTGATGAGTTTCTCCAAACCGCTCAACCGTTTCTCAACAAACTCGATTTGGATGACAGCGAATTACGAACGTATGCAAACACCATCCTAACTGGTTGTGACGCATCTAATACCGAATGTTTTGTGAACGCATTGTACCGCGATGTCCTTCTGAACTACACCTGCCTAGTTGTACCGATGAACAATGCGACACTACAGACGCCACAGCAGACCATCCGGAAAAAAGAAGGAACTTGTGAGGATCTGTCCATCTTGCTGTGCTCGTTACTCTCCAACATTGGTATGACCTCATATCTTGTCTTTACCACTACGCATGTGTATGCGATGGTCTCAGATGTCAACGCCGATGACCTCTGGCATGTTGCTGAGCAATCATTGATTCATCAGGTCGAGGATGTCTTTGGCGAGCCTATCTTGCAGTCGTATAATCAGACCTATGATCTGCCGTCGCACGGGGTGTTGTATGCTGGTGGTGAGGACGAAAAAACATTTGCTGGTGTCATCGACTCTCTAACCATTGATTATAACCTGCAATCCAATCAGGAATTAACCCTTTTTGTTGTACCAACATGGACAGAGTATAATGAATTCCAGATCGGTGATTATGCAAACTTTACAGCCATTGATCAATGGAACTTTACGAGTGCAACAGGCACAATCCCTGAGTTGTCTACATTTGGCGGCATCATGCTTTACAATGGAGGCATGCAGACTGCGACCGTGACTGTTGATATTACCTTTTCATTCGAAGCATCGTTTTACAAGACCTATAACAAGGATGAGTTGACCGTCTATCGTGTCTGGGGGAAGGACGCGGTTCTTCTAGATCCAACCCTAGAGGATTTTGGGTTTGCTGGCTATGATGCTGAAATCCACGGAATGAAAAAGGTGATCGATCCGCTGACACAAGAGTACATCATCTTATCGTAGAATAGGAATTCTTTTTGGTCTTATTTTCTGAAAAAAACACTAGAATTGTCTGTATTGTTTTCTGATTCATCGTCAGCAAATTCCCGTCCGATGGTAATATTTATATATTATAGTTGCGTAATAATATGGACGGTTGGAAGAGATGGAAATGGTGCATAAAAAAGAAAAGGATGAGGCAGATAAAACAGAAAATGAACCGTATTTTAAAACGCTTTTCAAGACATTACAATTTCTTTATGGGCAAAAAAATTTAGATGAAGAAGAGGAAGACACTGACGAGAATTATAATGTCTCTGTGTATCAAATACTTCCGTACCCGCCAAACACAAAGGATGTCAAGGATTCGTTCATTCAAAGAACCTAAAGAAGGGGATACAACGGTAGAAAAGATCCGGAGTTGTCTCATTCAGAAAATGATTATAACGAGATAAGATAGATGCCAACGACCACAATCAGGGTCCCTATGAATCGATGTTTATGGAACTTTTCGTTCAAAAATATGGTAGCCAGCAAAAAGATAGCAACTGAACTTACACCGGCCATGGGGTAGACTTTGGAGGCGTTTGCCTGGGACAGTGCTGTGTAGAGGAACGCTGCAGCGGTGGCAGCACAGAGTGATGCGACCAACACGGTTTTTAACTGTGGTTTTAAGGATGATGGTGTATGGTTGATGTATCGTCGTAGGAGCAGGGATACGACCATGAGCATGAAAAATGCCATGATGTAAATAGAGACGGCAAGTGCGATGGGGTCTGCGGTTCCTAAAAACGTCTTGACAAGTAATGCATATGCGATGTCGATTGGGACGAGTGCAGCGATGATCAGCAGGGAGCGGTCCAAGCGTGGTACTTTGGTGATATGCTCAGTCAGGACGAGGTAGACGCCAATAACGGTAATAAAAATCCCTACATAGTTAGTGAGACTTGCAGGTTCATGAAGCAGGATGATGGAGGCAAGGAAGATAAACAGGGTGTCAAGTGATTGGGAGAATGGTTGGATCTCGCTTGCGTTCTTTTTTTGCAGCACGAAGAGGTACACGACGAAGCTGAATGCGAGAAGCAAGGCTGGGATAGCAGCCAGAAGCAATAGGGACATGCTGAGTCGCATGTTGAGGAGGAGCAGTCCGCCTGTGCCAAGGAACACTGCGTTGAATAAGGTGCGTAGCAGAACTGTGGTCACCGGATGGTACAGACGGTTCATCATGTACTTATCCAGGGTTCCTGATATTGCACCGATCGTGTAACCAAGAATGGCGAAGATGAACCAGAGTTCCATAGGGGTTCCAACGGGGGCATTTATCACGGCAGTCTATAAAAACACTGTGATGATTCCTTTGCACCCTCCTTAGGGGAGTGGCTCTTTTTATCAGGCAAAAGTATATATAATCAATAATCATCAATATCTATATAATAG
>DATMWV010000024.1:0-5687 GCA_035562195.1 Thermoplasmatota archaeon | reverse complement strand
TATAAATATTGAAATGGATTTATGTTATTGAGAGGAAGAATATGAAAACGAAAATCATTGGTTATTTTATGTTGTTTTTAATGTGCGCAAGTACCTTACCACTATCTACGATTAGTGGAACCAGCGATGATACCTTAGCATCTCCATTAAGCAATCCTGAGGGTGAAATCGAAATTTTAAGCAATGATCTGCTCCGTTATAACGATCCGAACGCACGTCAATCTATGGGCCCTGGCCCAGGATATTATGATACTAGTGAATATCTTATTGGGTCTGTTGGAGTTGGTTTAATTTTCCTGGAAAGCAATGGAGCAATTGATCCTAGTACAGAAAATTGGACTCCAACTGAAGTAAGCAATGTTCTGAGTGAAATTAATCAATCGCTGGCGTGGTGGTCAAATCAAAACCCCTCTGCTGGTATCAGTTTTACTCTTGATATTCATACTGCTGTTCCAACGAGTTATGAACCGATTAACCACCCCTCCGTTTTTACAGATCCTAGCTGGGAGAAGCTCTGGGTGAGCGAAGCGATGGCTTATCTCGGATATAATTCTGGTGATTGGATGAAGCGAACACGGGATTATATTAACGCGATGCGAACCGCGAAGGGTACTGATTGGGCATATGCTGTTTTTCTCATTGATAGCAGCAATGACATTGGTGGAGATTTCTCAGATGGTTATAGTGCCTATGGATATCTGGGTGGACCTTTTCTCGTAATGACCTATGATAATGGCGGTTGGGGTATCTGGTGTATGGATCAGGTGATGGCTCATGAGACCGGTCATATCTTCTGGGCGACTGACGAATATGATGGAAACACTGAATACAGCGGGTATCTGAATGCGGCTGATATTGAAGGCTCCGGTTGCCTGATGGACACTAATGTTCTTAGCCTTTCGACCGGGACGAAACTTCAGGTGGGCTGGCGAGACACTGATGGTGATACGATTCAAGATATTGTTGATACATTCCCTGAGACTGTCTTAAACCCCTATCCGCAGGATCCTACTCCAAATCAGGTTCTTACCTACACAGGCACTGCAACAGAAGTTCCTTATCCAAACAATAATCCTCAACCAGGGTGTGCTGGAAACGATGTGAGTATCAATAAAATCATGGTGGTGTTGTATCGCATGGACGGTGGGTACTGGTACGCAGCAGCTCCCAGTGATGGGAGCTATAATCAACCGGTAGAAACCTATTCGTTTACGACAATCCCACTCTCGCATGGTACACATCTGATTGAGACACGTGCGATCAACACAGTCGGTAATATGGATGTCACACCTGCATCAGATTCGGTGACGATCGATAATGCACCGAACATACCTACTTTGACTGGTGCTGTACAAGGAACACCTGGACAACCATACATGTATACCGGTTCGACGGTTGATATCGATGGAGACCCGGTGTATTACTGGTTTGACTGGGACGATGGGACCAATACGGGTTGGCTTGGGCCTTTACCACCTGGTGCCCCTATGAATGTGAATCATTCATGGTCGAAAAAAGGCACCTACGAAGTGAAGGTCAAAGCAAAGGACATCTTCAACCTGGAGAGCTCTTGGGCGACCCTTGATGTCACGATGCCAAAAAGTACGGTGTACGATGGTAACTTCTTACGGGCTTTTCTTCAGACACATCCGTTTCTCTCCTCTTTGCTTTCTTATCTTTTCGAACGGTTTTCTTTCATATGATTTGAAAGAATCGGGTCATAGCTACGGTAGTGATTCCTGAATTCTGAAAGAAAATCTTTCTAGGAAAAGCTCTGTACCTCTGGGTTTTTTTCTGTGAACTGATTATTTTTTATATTATTGTTATTCATTGTATCAATTAGAGAAATTATGTATTCTACTTTTAACAATATGCTATCGTATGAAATGCTGATAAAAACATTTAATAGGGGTCATGCTATGAAAAAAATCATGAAAAGGATTGCCATGGGGGAAACAAATGACACACCATAAAACAATGACTGTAAAAAAAACTTGTTTGGATGATGCAGTTGCTATCGCAAATAAAGGGACACATTGCGGGATGTGTCGGATTGATTTTCTCGGGACTGGGTTATGTCCTTCTGGGAGAAAACATGGGTTTTTAGCGTACTGGCCACAGGGTCGCATGGAGCTAGTCAAACATCTTGGTGAAGGAAAGCTGAAACCAACAGAGAAACTTCTTGAAATAGCGAATTCCTGTTCGCTTTGTGGAATTTGTGATAAACAGTGTAATTTTGCAACACAGCTTCGACCCGAAAAGGTTGCACAGGCGTTAAAGGACTATGCGAATACTCTTGATGTTGGTGAGTTTCAGAATGTGCCTGAAGATGCTATCGTAAAAGGTCTTCGTCAGATCGTTGGAGAGAAATGGGCGACGAATGATCCGATGATTATCGCATCGTATATCCGCTCGATGATCCCACCTGATGTCCCCTTGGATTTTTATGTAGTCATGCCAGAGACCACCGAGCAGGTTTCTAAGATTATCCAATTCGCAAACACGCATAACATCCCGTTTCTCCCCCGGAGTGGTGGGACTGCGTTATCAGTAGCATCACCAACGGTGCTTGCAAATGCCACCAACCTTGAACGTGGGATTGTCATTGATCTCTTGCGGCTGAAAAAACTAGAGATCCATCCTGAGAGTAGTACTGCTATTGTCGGTGCAGGGGTTACATCCTTTGAGCTGCAGAACGAAGCTTATAAACATCAGCTCCGTGCAAATGTCGCAGAGGCTGGAGCGCATGTCTGTGCGAACATCGCAACCACCGGGATTGTCACAACCTGGGGGAATACCTATGGGTGTTTTGCTGATAATTTCATTGACCTTGCATTGGTCGACAATGATGGCACCATTAAAACTCATCATGATGTGGAGATAGCAAACCCCTATTCAGTTGATAATGGATTTGCGAACATATCACTCAGCCCCCCGTATATCATTACTGAGACTACCGTGAAACTGTTCCCTGTTTTTGAGGATGAAGAAGCAGTCATGGTACCTTTTGATAACGTCGAAGATGCCTTAGATATGGTCTTGGAGCTGGGGAGACGTGGGGTGGGTCTTTCACTTGCTGTGCTTTCATATAAGTATCTTGCGGAGTTCATCTGCCCTACCCGTCAAATCGCCACAGATTTCGAGGATGTGTGTAAAAACTATTTGAAACTAAGATATGTGCTTGATGTGGTGTGTACAAAAGAGGATAAAAAGATCGTCGAAGACATCGCTGGGTACACCATTGATCAATCCATGCTGAAGACCTTGATTCTTGGTTCGCCAAAGCTTGCGTCCCTGAAGGATAGCGAGTTTATGAAGATCCTTTCAGAGGAGGACGATCCTCTCAGGGCAATCTTTGCTGGCCCGATGAAGAAACATCTGGAGCAAGGGTTGGATGCGACCCCTGCGAATATCGCAAAGGTCTATGACACTGATTTACAGGATTTTTTCAAAAAAATATACTCAAAACCTGAGTTTACGAACGTCGTGTGGCTGCATGCGTTCCGTATCTTGCCTTCGCGGTTGATGAGACAACGCATGACGATGGGACCGGGAGGTGCAGTGTGGGCTGGTGATAAGACACATATCCTGAAATGGATCAAGATGTTTTCAGACGTCGGTGATAAACACCATCTGGAGCATGCCCTTGGTTTTATCAGCCCACTGGACCATGGGAAGTTCATCTACATCGAGTATGACTATTTCTATGATCACAATGACCCAAACGCTGCGAGCAGGATCAGTAAGACATTACTGGAAACCACGGAGCAATCTCTTGTGCTGGGCAATATTTTTACTCTTATCAATTATCTGTTTAAAGGGATTTACCGCAAGGAACATGTGCTCTACCCCCTGCCGAAAGGACTCACGCCTGAGGAAGATGCCATGTTTCGAGATGTGCTTCACTCGCTCTTAGGAGATTATGAAGAATGGTAAAATTCTTATCCGATGATTGGATCGAATACGGTAAAAAGTATATTCGCAGCAACCTTGATCCTGTCAAAGACCTTGGGAGCTTGACAACATCGGTCCTTGGCGTCATCGAACATGTCCCTCCGCAGGATACCACGACGAATTTCTACCTTGAACTTACAGAGGGTCAATTAAGTGATTTTATTCTTCGCATCGGTGATACGATTACCGATAAAGAACCTGTGTTTGTCATTACAGGTAACTATGGTACCTATAGGGATATTTTCGAAGGGAAGATTGGGACAGCAATGGCTCTTCTTAAAAACAGGATAAAACTGAAAGGAAGTAAACTTGAGGCATTAAAAATCATAAAACAACTCGATGGGCTTATCGGTGCGTTACGGCAAATCACCGACGAATTTGAAGCATGATCTCCTGCAGGGAAGATTTACACTATTTTTGTTGACCGCATAAAAGAAAAAGAGTAGAGTACAAGATATAGCGTTAACAAGAAAAGAGAACAAATCACAATCATGATAGAACCATAGATCATTGTTTCAACGACCGATAGGAAATCATAAATAACTTGTGAATTCGTATACCACGTAAATCCTGAGCAGCTGTACGATACGCAAAACAAGCTTGGTATTGCTAAGGTGAAGGCTCTCCCAAAACGTTCGATATAAAACATGGTAGTACTACTCATGTTTTCACGTAATACATCAAACCAGCTTAAAAGAAATAATAAAAGTGGTAAAGCGATGATGAATTTTATGAAATTATGCGCTGGAAAATCGCCGTCTGTCAGGAAATTTACAAATTCAACGTTTGATTCTGTATTGACAAAAACCTCAGTCTCAGATAAAAAATAATTATATGATAACGTGAAATCTATCACAGCACAACATAATAATGCACAATACATGAGTAACGATATTTGTATCGTTGTTTTCTCCGTCGGTTTCCCTCCAACAATATCATCTATTTACTCTATAGTATTTAATTTTTTCTTGTATAAACAGATTTTCAGCATCCTTTAAAAAACTCGTTATTCTCTTCATGAACCGAATCACCGATGACCCTTAGAATCGCTGTATCATTTTTATTATTAGTACTGTGTCACCTCACATCTGACTATTCGGTATGTACGGCAGCAGAACATCGATAAACCACACTCGTCATCCCTTTTTGTGAAATCGGAATGACAAAAAAACAATGTCAAAATTTGGTGTTCAACTGGAAATCTTCTCCGATATGATCCCCCAGAACTATCCTGCTAAATTCACATACGTGACCATCGCCCTATCACTTATACTTGGTTTTGCTTGACATCCATGTACTCCCGCAAGGACAAGTAATAGCATCCTACCGAGAAAGAACCATGAGTGTCCGCAAACTTTTCTCTCCATTACATAAATTCTCTTAATTTCGTTTGATCCGGACTCGCAATATAGTGTTCCCGATTTGTAAAAATTACCTGCATCAGATTTACTTTTTCAGCCATGCCTGGATACTGTTCAAATAAGATCGTACTGAATTTTTTTGCCTGTATCAAATCAGTAGCTGTAAAAATCACCATCCAGTCGTACTCACCATTGACATAATAACTACTCACTATAGTAATCCCCATCGGAGTATACTCATTTTTGAATTGATGCAACTCAATTTCATCCAGAGCGTTCAGATCAAATTTTTTACCAGTTCTTTTTAATAAGAGAATAAATTTTTTAAGATGTTGTTCTTGCTCATCAACAATAGCGGTATATCCCCAAATC
>DATMWV010000023.1:0-2145 GCA_035562195.1 Thermoplasmatota archaeon | reverse complement strand
GGTTTAAATATCCATAATCACTTAAAAGAATCACAAGACAGATCGTCTCTAAAAAAAGGAAGGTTCCCCCATGAGGATCAAACTGTACCAAGTAGACGCGTTCACCGACACCATCTTCCACGGAAACCCCGCAGCAGTCTGCATCCTGGATGACTGGCTTGATGAATCACTCATGCAGCACATCGCTATGGAAAACAACCTTTCTGAGACAGCGTTTTCCGTCCAAAAAGACAACCACTTTCACATCCGCTGGTTCACCCCAGAAACCGAAGTCTCCCTCTGCGGGCATGCGACCCTTGCCACCGCCCATGTCCTCTTTTCCCACTATCACTATCCAAAAAAAGAAATCATTTTCAAAAGCAGACACAGCGGCATTCTTAAGGTACGAAAAGAAGCAGACGTCCTCACCTTAGATTTCCCCGCAGATACCATCAAAAAAGCAACACCACCCCTCGGTCTCATCAAAGCCATCGGAAAAAAACCACTGGAGGTCTGGAAAGGAAAAACAGATTACCTGCTCGTCTATGAAACCGAAACAGACATCCGGACAATATCTCCCGATTACCACCTCCTCTCACAAGTCAAGGTACGAGGAACCATCATCACTGCACCAGGAGACACTGTTGATTTCGTGTCACGATTCTTCGCCCCACAGGTAGGAATCAACGAAGACCCGGTCACTGGTTCTGCACACACCACCCTGGTCCCCTACTGGGCAAAAAAATTAAACAAAAACAAACTTTCGGCCAGACAACTTTCAAAACGCCAGGGACTCCTGAACTGTCGCTTAGAAACCAACAGAGTATGTATCTCTGGGAAAGCCAAAACCTATTTAGAAGGAGAAATCATCAATCTATCCTAAAGAAAAAGGTGCGGACATATGAATGAGACGGAAATCCCATTCCAGGTCATAGACTGGGACAATTCACCAAAAACAGAACAGAAAGGAACAAAAGGACAGGCTTTCTGGCAGACGCAACAGTTCTCAGGAGTACGTATCAGGATAGTGGAATATTCTGCTGGGTATCTTGCGGACCATTGGTGCACAAAAGGCCATATCGTCCATTGTCTCAAGGGTGATTTCAGAAGTGAACTTCAAGATGGAAGAACATTTCATCTGCAGAAAGGGATGACCTATGTGGTGTCTGATGACCTCAGCTCGCATCGTTCAACCACAGACCATGGCGTGACATTGCTCATTATCGATGGAGAGTTTCTAAACAGACATTCTTCCAATAAAAAATCAGATGATACTGTTCATCGATAGTTTCAGGTTTTCTCAAGAACTCTTTTTCCTTTCTTTCATCAATCCTAAGGTTTCATTGACTCTAAACAGGACGATTCTTTTCACAAGGTCATAAGGCATTGGTTTGTCCAGTGGGAATTGAACAGACCCCTTGCCTTGTTTATAGATGGACAGCTCTTTTTGAAACGCAGTGATACCTGATGGTATCGGATAAAATCCAATATGATGTTTGAACGCTGCGAAATGGACAAGATTCTTGCCATTCAGCTTGAACGTAGGCATCTGATAACGAATGGTTGCTTCAGCAGTCGGCGCAGCTTTTTTGATAGTCTGCTTCATTGTTTCCAAAATACCTTGGACATCATCAGGAAAAGATGCGATATACTCATCGATCGTCGATGGTTTTTTTCCTTTCACCATAAACATCAAGCGTTCGAATATTTTTTCTCTTCTTAAGAGTTCTGTGAAGACAGGTCCGTTTCAAATAAAAAATGCGTAATTTTTTTTTGGATTCGCACGAAAAACAGGGTTCTACGATATTCATTCAAGGAAAAAAAGAAGGTTTATTCTTCTAAGTCTTTTACCACGTTAGTATCTCATTTTTTGAGTTCTACGATCTTTGATTTTAGTACATACTTTTGGACACTATGAATCCCGTTCATGCAGGATTCCTTTGTCGTGTAGCCTTCCCCTACAGCGATGATTTCGCCATTTGGGGCTTTGAGTCTAAAACGATATTCACCTACTTTATCTGTATAGATTTCAAATTTCCCAGTCTTTGTTGATTTACTCTTGGTCGGTGTACTGCACAAAGTTTTTGCTATACTAGATACCGGTGTTGGTCTGCTATACAACGTTTCTTTATACACGATGTCCATATAAATCAAGTATTGTTATAT
>DATMWV010000022.1:0-3199 GCA_035562195.1 Thermoplasmatota archaeon | reverse complement strand
TCTCTCTTCTCCTACTGATGTTGTTATTCGTAAGCTTGATTATCTCAGTTACAGGAACAAATGGTGGGATAGGAAAACAACCATCCTTCCAGCCACCGGTTGAGTGGACAAATACCTATGGTGGTGAAAAAATCGATTGGGGTCATTGCGTACAACCAACCTCAGACGGGGGATACATCATCACCGGCGCAATTGGTAGGAACGCCTTTATGCCATGGAGGGGAGATATCTACATATTGAAAATCGACAAAGATGGAGAAGAACAATGGTCACAAACCCATGGGATTGCATACAATGAAAACGTCGGGAGGTCCATACAACAGACTTCTGACGGCGGCTATATCATCGCAGGATACACAGGCTATACCTATCATATCGATGGCTATATGGTAAAAACAGATGGAACCGGAAATATCTCCTGGACGTCAGAGTTTGGAAATTTCGATTATTATGATAACCTCCAGGACGCTTCTCAAATCTCCGATGGTGGATATATCGCTGTCGGATGGACCGGCTCGTATGGTACTGGTAGTGCTGATATCTGGTTAATCAAAATGAATTCAGAGGGAACAGAAGAATGGAACCATACATTTGGAAGCACTGGTCTTGATGGTGGCAATCATGTTCAACAGACCATCGATGGAGGGTTCATTATCACAGGAATGATTGAACTAACTGGGGGAAACAGCAATCTTCTCTTACTTAAGACGGATGCGAATGGGAATGAGGAATGGACTCAAACCTTTGGTGGTTCAGATTACGAGGAAGGTAGTTTTGTGGAACAAACAACAGATGGTGGCTACATCATCACCGGTCTTACCTACTCCACTGGAGCAGGAGACGGTGATATCTGGTTGATTAAAACAGATGGTGACGGCAATGTCGAATGGGATTATACATTCGGAGGAACAGCCTATGATCAAGCTCACAGTGTGCAACAGACCACCGATGGAGGGTATTTCATTGCCGGGGAATACACCAACCCAGTAACACAAACCCCAGATATGTATCTTATTAAAACCGATGAAAATGGGCTTGAGGAATGGTCAGATATCATCGATAACGAAGGAAAAGAAGATGTGGCAAACTATGGGATACAAACCATGGATTGTGGCTATGTTGTCGTCGGAAACACAGGTGTGTATCAAGACGAACTTGTCGACGTATGGGTCATGAAATACCAAGGCACGAATACCCCGCCAAACGAACCAGCTAATCCCTCACCTGTTGATACTGCAAATAACGTTCCAATCGAAAGTGATCTCAGCTGGACTGGTGGAGACCCAGACAATGACACAGTCACTTATGATCTCTATTTTGGGACAACCCCTTCACCACCGCTCTATGCTGAAGATCTCACAGAAGCATCCTTTAATCCTGGAACACTATTATATTTCACCACGTATTATTGGATGATCCGCGCGACTGACAGCTTCGGAGCATTCACCGATGGACCGGTCTGGAGCTTTACGACAGAAAAAGAATTACCCGTATTAGAAATTGGAGCAATCACCGGTTTAAAAGTAGTTTCTGTAGAGATACAAAACAAGGGAAACGCAGATGCAAGCAATGTCACCTGGGAGATTTACATCACGGGAGGTATTTTCAAACTCATTTACAAAAGCTACGGAGGTTTACTCCCCATCATTGCAACTGGTAACCAAACGACCGTCAACTCAAAACGATTCATCGGATTTGGAAAAATAGACATCACCGTATCCGCATCGTGCGAAGAAGTACCTATACCCGTAGAAAAGAAGGTCAGTGGAAGCATCTTTCTATTCTGGATAACAATATAGACAACCCATTGATTACACCAAAAACGTAATCTTCAAGAATATCAATGGACAGAAGAAAAAGACTTCCTTAGCAATCTTTTTTTATTTTTTCTTCGGCTCTGTTGTTTTCAGGGCATTCGAACGAACAATCTCGTCTACGTAGCGACGGCAATCTCGTTTGATCTCTGCGAGCTGCTGCGGCGGGATATGATAGGATTGTGAAGCGAACTCTAAAGCAAAAATCAACCCATGGACAAATGCACCAAGGGGATATTCTCTTTCTTTTGATAAGGTGAAGAGGTCGTCAGTGATCTTAAAGACCTCGTTCATCGAATACGATGATTGTGGTGTTTTTTGAGTTTCATTCTTTGGGGATTCAGTCTTTTTTACAGTGTTCTTTTTTTCAACCATTTCTCTCATCTCTACGTATTGTGTCTGTCGTATCATGATGGTGTGGTGCAGTTAAACCTTAGAGTGATTTGCTCATGAAGTTGTTCACATCTATCTGGGTTAAACACGGTGATAAACACCAACGACAGGATAGCGATCGGGACGAAAATCACCGTCGCAAGCAGCAAGACAAGGATAATGGTTTTTAATATTTTTCCTGCCGCAGCAAAAATGCTGCATAGCGCAGGTCGAGAGGTCGGAGGATGACATTTAACCCCGGTCGTAGGGCAGATAGGCCCATAAATCGTCCAGCAGAAAAACCCTTTGGTAAGCGAACAAATCGGTTGTGTCGTGATTTGGCAGATTGGCTGTGAGGTGATCTGACAGAACTGACCACTCGTTAGATTACATACGAACCCGGTGGTGATGTTCGCAGAAACTGGTAAGCCTGTTTGAACAGGGTTGTTTTGTTGAAGATTGTGAAGGTCAATTCCACGAATCAGATCATTCATATGGTTTTGTGCTTCTTATTTAGAAAACTCAGAATATTTTAAGAGGTAATTTTGATACAGGTTGTAGTCCTGTCGAATGATTCTGTTGATTTCTGCAAGGTTGTTTTTCGCCATAGCAAGAAGACTATCCCATTGCTGTGACAGATCGTTATTAAGGAGACGGACTTGTTCTTTAACCGATTCGTCTGATAATTGATTTAAGATTTCATCCGTTAGTATATTTTTAGTAGGAAGCGGGATTTGCACCGGTTGGTCTTTCCCTATATAAAGTGAAGAAAAGGCCGTGTTTTTTTCCTGATGTAATATGTTTTCTAAACGACGATGAAACAATGGTGAAACAGTCGTAACCTGTGTCGAACGAACCGTGTAGAAACTCACTGCGGACGTGAATGACATCAAAAGAATAATAGATGCAATTCCAAAGCTAAGTAGAATGGTCTTTCGTTGTCTCGTTTTTTCCATAATAGTTGTTTTCCCCTTAGACGCACATCATGAACGAAGAGATATTTAAACATTTAT
>DATMWV010000021.1:0-7622 GCA_035562195.1 Thermoplasmatota archaeon | reverse complement strand
GTTTTATCCTACATGAATAAACTGAAAAATGATAAGAAAAGCGCGGTGCTTCTCACCGGGTACCAAATCCCAGGCACCAACAGCAGACTTCTGATCGAAAAAGGGAAGTTAAATTTCTACGGTGTCATCGAAAAAGTGGACTGTGAGGTCAAATACTATGATTTCTCTGCACATGCCGGTCATAGTGAACTGGTCGAGTTTGCAAAGCGATGCAACCCGGAAAAAATCGTACTATTCCACAGCTCCGACCGTACACCACTTGCAGAAGCTTTGAAAGATACCGCTGAAGTCCTCACCCCTATGAGAGCAGAACAGTTTTCCTTATAACAACCCGGTACCATGATTTTAAAAAAATGATTAAAGAAAGAGAATAAAAAAGGTGTCACAACCATGACTGATGAAATGACCCAGCGACAGATCTACGACCTAAGACGACAGCTGGAAGAGTTGAAGAAATGCAGAGGGAAACACACAGAGCTTATCTCATTGTACGTCCCAGCGTCAAAACAAATCTTCGATGTCGTCGCATACCTTCGAAATGAGTACTCACAATCTCAGAACATCAAATCAAAGACAACAATGAAAAATGTGCTCTCCGCGATTGAATCTATCATGAGCCGGCTGAAGACATTCAAGCAACCACCGCCGAATGGGCTTGTGATGTTCGTCGGTCATAAGAGCATCGGTGCTGACAAGACCGACATGGTCGCCTTCATCATCGAACCCCCGATGCCGGTGGTCACCTTCCTGTATCGTTGCGACTCAGAGTTCTACACCGAACCATTGGAAGGGATGCTTACAGAGAAAGAGATCTACGGATTATTTTTAATCGATAGAAGAGAATGTACGGTTGGGATGCTACGGGGCAGTCGCGTTGAGATGATCCGGTACATGACGTCCCAGGTCCCAGGGAAACATGGGAGAGGAGGTCAGTCCCAACGAAGATTCGAACGAAACACAGAGATCGCTGCACATGAATGGTTTGTGAAATGTGGTGAGCGGGCAAGTGAAATCTTTCTCGCAGAGCCGGCATTGAAAGGCATTCTGGTCGGTGGTCCTGGTCCGACAAAACAATATTTCGTCAACGAAGTGTATCTCCATTATGAGATACAGAAGAAGATCATCGATACGTTTGACACTGGTTACACTGACGAATTCGGGTTACGGGAACTGGTAGCAAACGCAGCAGAAAAAATGACAGATCTCAAGGTGTCCCAAGAAAAAAAGATCATGAAACGATTTTTATCTGAGGTGACCAAGACAGAGAAAAGCCTGGGTGTGTACGGGGAGCATCAGGTGAGAAAGGCTCTTGAGATGGGCGTTGTTGATACCCTCATCCTCTCAGAGAATCTACGAAAGTATCGTGTGACTATGAAGTGCCAATCCTGTGGTTACACCCAAGAGAAAACCATGTCCGAGGAAGCCCTGGAGGATTTTTTACCACCTGCCTGCCCGACCTGTAAAACCTCACTAACCATGGAGATAACCCAGAAGGTGGATTTAGTCGATGAGTTATCAGATCTTGCGGAACGAACGAATGCAACAGTGAAACTTGTTTCAAGGAACAGCGAAGAAGGCGAGTCATTGTACGCCGCGTTCAGTGGACTTGCTGGAATCCTGCGATACCCGATTGAATTATAAAAAATTTTCCTTTCTCATAAGGAGAGACTTTTAACCGATGGTTTTATAAACACTGAAATATATTTATCATATTGATTATCTATGTCATCTCGAGACGATTTTCACTCGTTTATCCCAGCGGAAAAGAAGATACCGGAATTGACTTTGAAAGCGGTGCTGGTGGGAGCTATTCTCGCAGTCATTCTTGGAGCAGCCAACGCGTATCTCGGTTTGTATGCTGGAATGACTGTATCTGCAGTTATCCCTGGGGCAGTCATGGCGTTCGCGTTTCTCAAACCATTCAAAGGAACGATTTTAGAAGTCAACATCGGAATGATGGGTGCTGCAGCCGGTGAAGCACTCGCAGCAGGAGTTATTTTTACGATCCCTGCCCTGGTCCTCATTGGAACCTGGACAGAGATTCATTATATTGAAACAACTCTCATCGCGTTATTTGGTGGGATGCTTGGTGTCCTGTGGATGGTACCTCTTCGAAGGGCATTAATCATTAAGACCGATCTCCCATTCCCTGAAGGAGTCGCAGTTGCCGCAGTGCTGACCACAACAGTCGGCGGAGAAGCCACAGAGAAAGGCAAAAAAACCAAGGGAAGCGGAGTCAGTGGTGTCTGGCTCATTATAGGTGTTCTCATCTCAGCGTTGTTTAAATTCGGACAAGTTGGAACGAAAATGTTCGCCGGAGCAGTCCATGGGATTGCAAACATCGGTAAATTTGATATCGGCGGCGGAGAAAAATCAGGCGTCTTCTATGGTGGTGTGGCGACATCCCCAGCATTACTTGGTGTCGGATGGATTATCGGACCAAAGATTGCCGCATTTGTTTTTGTCGGAGGTCTTCTCGGCTGGGTGATCCTTGTCCCCCTGATTGCTTTAGCAACAGGACTACCTGTACCCAATACTCCATCGGATATCACCGATGCACTTGCGTTAGGCTTCGGAAATCCGGAAATGGGATATCAGATCTGGGGGTTCTTTGCCATCTGGGGTAACTACATCCGATACATCGGTGTCGGTGCCATGGTCGTCGGTGGTCTTTTTACTATCTTTAAACTCCGATCGAACCTTGCCAGTGGCATCAGAGAAGCAGTCGCAGGTATCAAAGGAGGACAGGTTGAAGCGAAGAAGAGGACTGACACAGATCTCAATTTCAAGTTTGTGTTCCTTATGATAGGAGCACTCACCATACCGGTTTTCCTGGTGTACGTATGGATCTCGAGTTTATGGGTTGTGTCTGCGGTTATGGCAGTGTTCGCCATCCTCTTTGCGTTCATTGCCAGTGCGATCGCCGGGTACATGGCTGGATTGCTCGGATCATCAAATAACCCAATCTCAGGGGTTACCGTCTCCGTATTACTGATCACGTCATTGATTCTCCTTGGATTTGGCCTCTCAGGAAATGTCGGTGCCGCTGGTATTGCGATTCTCATCGCTGCAGTGATCTGTTGTGCTGCTGCGATCTCAGGGGATGTCCTACAGTCGATGACCTGTGGTCAAATGATTGGAGCGACACCAAAGAACCAGCAGATCGCAGAAATCATCGGTGTTCTGGCAGCCGCTCCGATTCTTGCGTTGGTTATTCAAGCGTTGGACAAAGCGTATCATATCGGCAGTACAAACCTGCCAGCGCCGCAGGCGTTCCTCATGCAGGGGATCGTCCAAGGTGTCCTTGGCGGGGAGATGGTCTGGCCGTTCGTGGTTGCCGGAGCTGTGCTTGCGTTCGTATTAATCCTCATTAACCTGCCTGTGCTTCCTGTCGCAATCGGCATTTATCTACCCTTTACACTCAGCACCCCAATCTTCGCAGGTGGTATCGTGCGTGCGATCACAAACCGTGCGATCGCCAAGAAATACGGGTCTGCTCAGGAAGAAGAGATCAGCGACTGGGACCTTGCTATCAAACAAACCGATGTCGCGCCAAAAGAAAAGATTATAAGAACTGGACTTCTTCTCACCGCGGGATTGATCGCAGGAGAAGCCCTGATGGGTGTCATCGTCGCGTTCCTCATCATCGGAGGATTGAACTTCGCTGTCTTCGAATACCCACCTATCTTACCATCGGTGCTCATCTGGGTCTTCATCGCAGCGCTCCTTGCATACGTCCCGTTGAGGGAAATCTACGCCAAAGACGAAAAGTAAAGGTTTGCCGACCGTTGACGAGTTTCTTCTTTACAAACCAAAGCGTTTAGACTTTAAATGGTCAACAAACAACGAAGGCCTTGTCACTCTGACGGTGCCAAAATTCACAGGTAAGGTTGGGAAATCCTTTTGTAAAGTCCTGAAGAGGGAGAACACCTTTGAAGCACACCTGGATAGACTTGGTTCAGTGATCTGGAATCAATGCAATGGAACAACACTTGTCAAAGACATCCTCATAATGATTACCAAGGAGTTCCCTGATGAAAAAAACATTGATCAGCGGCTTTTCTTGTTTCTACAGCAAATGAAAGCTCTTAATTATATGACGTATTATTAATCCTCAAGATGCGCTTTTTTCACCTTGAAGACACCCGAGTCACGGTTCCATTCTTTTTCTGATTCATCAATCACAAGCCTTTTGGAAAACAAAGGCCCAGAGAGCACCAATGTCTCATATTCACCACCTTCACCAGCGATGTTAATCCCCTGTCTCCTATGAAGATCTACGAGTTCATCTATGGTTTCTTCGTCAATGGTTCTCCCCAACCATGTCTCGTCAAACCCCTCGGCGAACACGCCAACAATTTTGATGTGAAACCCTGCTTTGACCTGATCTCGTAACAAGAGCTCCTGGTTTTTATGCCACAGCGGGGAAAATGATTTTATCCCAAGCTTGTCACAGATCTTTTCAATACGGGTTCGCTGATACTCAGAGGCGATCGCTCCACTGATCACCCCGTCTATCTCAAGACCCTGCAACACCTCTGTAAGGTCTTCTAACTCTGTTTCCTTTTCAGCAGCTGTTTGTTTTTTTACAAGTGGGATGCCGATGGTTTTCGCAAGCAGGTCAGCAAGATGAATATTGATAGAATGAAACATCCAGGAATCAGGTTTTTCTGGGAGAAGACTGACAAGGTACGATACATCCCATCCATATTGCTGGGTGATGTACACGGCGAAGACCGAGTCTTTCCCACCTGAGAATAACGCTGCGACTCTCATCAGAATAGGTATCTCTTTAAACAAATAAACATTTCTTGGTGTTGGTTAGGCTGATGAGAATCGGGATACTCTGCGGGCATCACATGCCAGATCTGATGAAAAACCCAGAAAAAATCAAAGTCCATACACCATACGGAGATATTTTTCTGTCTACCTCAACACTTGGTGACCATGAGGTTTTCTTCATTCAGCGTCATGGTGAACAAGCAAATCTCCCACCGCACCGGGTCAATCATCTCGGGAACATCCATGCATTGGCTGTCAGCCATGTCTCCGATGTCTTCTCCGTTGGGACTGTCGGGTCGATGAAAAAAACGATTCGACCTGGCGACCTGGTCATCCCGCATGATTTTATCGATGCGACGAAATCACGACCGGTGACGTTCTTTGATGACCGTCGGGTCCATGTCGACATGACAGATCCTTTCTGCTCTTCACTTCAAGGACTTCTCTTAAAAAACTCTAAGAAACTTAAGGATGTCACAGTTCACGATAACGGAGTGTATCTTGTCACAGAGGGGCCTCGGTTGGAGACTGCTGCCGAAATAAAGATGTATTCCATGGTTGCTGATATCGTTGGGATGACGTTAGCCCCTGAGGTGATCCTCGCCAGAGAAAAAGGCATGTGCTTTGCCTCTATCTGTCTTGTCTGTAACATGGCAGCTGGCTTGCAGGAGCGTTTACCTGCTGATGAGATAGCATCCTTGTACAAGAAAAAAGAACCGTTGATCTCAAAGGTACTACAACTTACGATTCAGTCTCTTGATGAGAAACAATCTTGCCATTGTCCTGGTGACGTCTCCAAGGCAACATTATGAAACCGTACGAACTTATCGAACATACCGCTGATGTCGGCGTGAAAGCATATGGGAAGACTGTTGCAGAAGCCTTCGAGCATGCCGCGAAGGGCATGTTTGACATCATTACTGATGAATCAACGATTGACCCTGTCGGACAATATGATATCCAATTAGAGGCACCTGATCTTGAGCAGCTGCTGGTCGATTGGCTTTCCAAGTTGCTTTTTTTGAATGACGCCCAGGATCTTGTGTTCGGGAAGTTCCAAGTGACACTTACAGGGAATCGACTCACTGCTTCGGTCTTTGGTGAGAAATATGATACCAAAAAACATGGGATGGGTGTTGAGATCAAAGCAGTCACGTACCATATGCTCCAGGTACAAGAGAAAAACCCTATCTTTGTTCAAGTATTATTTGACATCTAAAAAAACTATACATGTCTCTGTTGAAGAGGAATACTTTTGAGACAAAGCCTAGGAATAGTTTCAATGACCTGTTGTCTTTATTTAAATACTTAGAAGACAGTGCACCATGTAATAGGAAGCATCTTCCGGACGGGACGCCTTCCTAGTTGAAGTTTCCTTTTTGCCGGATCCCACCGTCCGGATCTCCTCACCAACGCGGAATACGAATCCTTATATGGGGGGTCTTTATACCGAGAAAATACAGAAAGGTGAAATCATGAATAAAGAAAAGATTTCTGAAGACATGACCATTAAAGAAGTAATTGACAATTACCCGGAAACCGCGATGGTTTTTATGAAATACAATGTCGGATGCATCGGCTGTCTTGCTGCGTCCTTTGAAAAAGTAAAAGATATCGCAACCGTCCATGGTATTGACATAAAAGCACTGGTCAAAGATCTAAATCTGGCGGTTCAGAAAAAATAAATTATCCAGAAATAGAAAGGTAAATTTTTCCAAATTATTTTTTACTTTTTCTTGTGTGAGTCTTGTGAGATTTATGTACAGTCTCTCCAAGAAAAACGCGTAAAAGACCCGGATATGTACTCGGTGTTTTCCCACTCCCGTACCCTATATGTTTGATTTTCATCAGCGGCATTTCACCAAACGAGGATGCAAGAGTCGTAATGACAGCAGCACCCGTTGGAGTGACGGTCTCTTGGTCCCTATCGACAGAGTAGACAGGAATACCTTTGAGAAGCTCAACCGTCGCCGGGGCAGGCAAGGGAAGCATCCCATGCTCACAGGACACAAACCCATGACCAAGAGGCAGAGGAGAACAATAAATCGTATCGATATCAAGCAGAGTGACTGCGATGACGGACCCGACGATGTCGACGATGGAATCAACCGCGCCAACCTCATGAAAATGTACTTCCTCAATATCCACGTTATGAATCCTTGCTTCTGCTTTTCCAAGGTTATAAAAGATGGTTTGACTCAGTTTCTTTACCTGAGGCTCCAATGAACTGCGATTGAGGATATCATTGATATCTGAAAGGCTTCGATGATGTTTATCTTCCGTGACAACCACCATGACATCTGTTGCAGAGATATGGTTTCGTTCGACTTTTTTTACGATCAATTCGTACCCGGTCAGCGGAAGTTTCTTTAGCTCTTTTATTAAAATCTTCTCATCGACCCCGAGATCAATCAGGGCACCTAAGATCATGTCCCCGGCAATCCCTGAGAAACAATCAAAATACGCTACCGACATGGTTTCTCACCTGTTGATAATGCTAGCGAAATACCCTGCACCAAACCCGTTATCGATGTTCACCACCACGACTCCTTCTGCGCAGCAGTTCAACATGGTCAGCAATGGTGCTATCCCATGAAAACTTGCGCCATACCCGACGCTGGTTGGAACCGCGATAACTGGTTTTGAGGCAAGACCGCCAACGATACTGGCAAGGGCACCTTCCATGCCAGCGATCACGATGATGACATTCGCATCAAAGATTTTATCCTTAATATCAAACAAACGGTGGACACCAGCGACACCAACGTCATAGACTGTCTCTACCTTGTTTCCCATAAGCTGCGCGGTGACGACCGCTTCCTCCGCTACAGGGATATCGG
>DATMWV010000020.1:0-2648 GCA_035562195.1 Thermoplasmatota archaeon | reverse complement strand
GAGAAAGTAGCAGTCCAGGTCATTACCAAGTATCTACGGAAAGGGAACATGGCGCGTTGTTTACGCGATATCCTTCCATCTGCTGGTTTGTCTAAGGAACAACGAGAGGACATCGCAGATATCGTTCATACAGTGGTCCGATGGAAACGACTGTTTGAGCACATCATCGAGACACAAGATCTACCTTTATCTGCAGAAACTTATATAAAACTTGCAAAGGATGGTGCACAGTCAGATGCTATGAAGTACCCATTTGAATACCGGTATTCCTGTTCGCCTTTTGTTGCTGATATCCTGAAAGATCATGGTGATTGGGCTGAGTATCTGAATGAATCACCACCGACCACCCTCTGTGTGAATTTCAATAAAAGTACGACTGAGGAAGTTATTTCCATGCTTCATGAGCAGTCTTTACCTGCTGAGCGTTCTTTTCTTCAAACCGCGCTTCTCACAACTTCTGTGGGTAAATACTCAAAAGTCATCCAGGAACGGTATGCGCATGTCCAGGATGAAAGCAGTCAGCTTGTGTCGTTCCTTGCCGCATCACTCGGTAGATCCATATTTGATTTTTGTGCAGGAAACGGTGGGAAGAGTCTTTCTATCGCATCTATGACAAAAAACAAAAATAAACTCTACGCGTATGAGATAAACGCGACAAAACGAACCACATTAAAACAACGCTGCAATGAATACAACGCAAATGTTATTGTTGAAGATAGCCTGCCGAAAAGGAAATTTGATCTGGTGTTAGTCGATGCTCCCTGTACAGGTCTTGGTGCAGCACGAAGAAACCCAGAAGCAAAATATATAACTGGAGCAGGGGACTTCCCTGAGACTCAGATTTCTCTTCTTTCACAAGCATCAGCACAGGTGAAACCTGGTGGTTTTCTTTTTTATGCGGTCTGCACGATAACACCTGAGGAGACATCACAGGTCATTGAGTCAGCGATGAACAAGAATGGATTTTCTCTGCTGCCGTTGGAAGATTTTCAATATAACAAATATCTGATGAAAGATAACTATGGTTTCTTCACAACGCTTCCTCGTGGTGACTTGTTTTTTATCTCTGTTTTAAAAAAACCATTGTAACGAAAAGATACTAAAAGCGAGGAAGGAGGGGAAAAAATATGAAGAAGAAACATGAGAATACTGTTTTTCCCTTCCTCACCAGATAGTTCTTTCTTTATTCTGGTATTTAAATCTGTGTTGATAGAATGCTAAAACGATATTCTGTTTATGATGGTCACATCTTATACATGACAAGTCCGGAGAGCATCTTTGGCAGGAAGTACGTCGATTTTTGAGGCATATGTTCACCGGCGTCCGCGATTGCTTTTAACTGGTCAATTTTTGTTGCGTTGATAAGGAACGAGAAATCGTATTTGCCTTCGTCAACCTGTTGGATTGCCTCTGCGTCGACTCGTGTGTATTTCACATGGTCTTCAAGGTTCTTTTCATTGATGCCTAGGAATTCTTCCAGGATTAGTTTATGTAAGATAGAGACGTCAAGAGTCCTCCATGTTTTTGAATGATCACTTGCCAGTTTGTCCATGACCTGTTCATCTTTAAGGGTTAAAATATAGTAGATTCCTTTCGTGTATAAGGCTAACTTATGTTTGTTCTCAGTTGTGATCTCATGCATTATTTTTTTACCTATTTTTTGGTAATCTTTCTCTTTGTCAGGAATCAATTTTTTTTCTATGATGAAGTATCGTTCTAGTTTTTTACAGAGATCATCAAAATTTACCTGGGACATTTTAATGAAGCGGTGTGTTGGTAGGATCGAAAGACCAGGGTCAAACATGTTGCATAACACGACCATGATGTAGTTGAACGGGGCGTCTGGGTCTTTGTTTCCGGTTTGTTCTCGTTTTTCTTGTGCGTAGTTAATGGAGGTCTGATAGCGATGGTGTCCATCTGCGATGAAAAGGATTTTCTTTTCAAGCTCATCTAATATTGTATGTATTGTTTCAGAGTTGTCTAGGCGCCAGAGCTGATGGGTGAATCCGTCATAACCCTTTACTTTGATGAGCGGCGTATCAACCGCTGCGTCCATTGTTTTACGAATGGTGTCGTCTTGATCCATATACATCAGCTGGATCGGTTCGAGGTTTGCATAGCAGGTGCGCATCAGGTTCAAACGATCAGCCTTTGGTTTTGCCAGTGTTTTCTCATGGGCTTTAACGGTTTTATACTCAGGGTCAAGCTTTAGGAGGACAAAAAAACCATTCATTTGTTTTTTTTCTTTACCAACCGTGTAATCCACTTGATAGGGGAAGAGAGCAGGGGTTTGTGAGGGAATCAAGATTTCTTGTTGCTGCCAGGCGTCAAATAATTGCTTTGCCCTTGTGTATCGATTCGTTGCATCGGTATCATCTGGAAGGATTTTTCCAAGGATGAGTTTGACGAAATTATACTCGTTTTTTGTGTATAACTCGTTTTGCATCTGTTCGGAGATGATGTCATAGGGTGGTGACATGACGTCGTCAAGATTTTTGATTTTCTTTTTATTAAAGACCATTCCTTTAAATGGGGCGATTTCAACCATACGAAGTAAGCCTCCTTTTTTGTTTTGTTTCCGGTATCTATTTGGTCATTAAATATGTTGTGAAAAGAAAGAAATCAGCGTATGATTCGTTCCTTTGTTG
>DATMWV010000019.1:0-7653 GCA_035562195.1 Thermoplasmatota archaeon | reverse complement strand
TTCTATATCCATCCATCTCTGAATACCTGATCTCACAAGGTTTTCAATTCAATTATCCGGATGAGAAATCTTGGGCACTCCTTCTTACTCATGATGTCGACGATATCGAAGTTCAAAACAGGCACCTTTTCTTATCCCTATTATATTTCCCAACAAATGGTGATTTGAAAGGAATGTACCATCTTATAAAAGGGCGAGTAAACAGACGATATTCTCCCTATAACAATTTTAAAAAAATTATAACGATTGAACAACAGTTCGGTGCGACATCAACGTTTTATTTTCTCTCCTCGCCTGAGGATATCTTTGGATATAAATACCGTCTTGAAGAAAATATTGAGATACTTGATTATATTACAGACCAAGACTGCGAAATCGGATTTCACACCGGTTATTATCATTATGACGATGGTGAAAAAATCAAGAAAGAAAAAGCACATATGGAGAACATTATAGGTAAATCGCTCATTGGTGCCCGAAATCATGTTCTTCGTTTTCAGACACCACGATCCTGGGAAATCCTTGCAGATGCAGGATTTGGATATGATTCAACTTATGGATATATTGATATGATCGGATTTCGCAATGGATTATGTCATCCGTTCATACCATATAATACTAAAACAGAGCAACCAATAGATATTCTAGAAATACCGTTGAATATTCAAGATTGGACGATTAGTTTTATTATGAAAAATAATCCAAATCAAGCATGGAACCTTATCAGACAACTCCTTGATATTGTGAAAAAGAATCACGGGGTTTTAAACATCCTGTGGCATAACTGGACTTTTTCTTTTCCAACATCGATAGGAACCATGTTTGAAAAAGAATGGACAAGAGTATATGAAAAAACATTACGATATGCTGCCGAGAATAACGCTTGGATTACAAATTGTAAAGACTTCTATAACTATTGTCAAAAACATGATTATATAACCCATTCCTAAAGTGCTAAAAAAGTGAGTAATATATGTATACTGGATTATCAAGAACACCATATTTCTGCAATTACTTTGTCACATATCGTTGTAATTCGAAATGCCAATTCTGTATGTTCTGGCGAGACCCAAAACTCCTCAATGCTCCTGATGTAAAACTCAGTGATGTGAAAAAAAACCTTAATGATCTCCGCAGGATAGGTATCTCTGTCGTTGATTTTGTTGGAGGTGAGCCACTCCTGCATAAAGACATCCCGGAGATGCTTTCATATGCGAAAAAACTAGGGTTTTTTGTAAAACTATCGACAAATGGTATCCTTTACGAATCACGTGCTCATGAGCTAAAAGGAAAAATCTCACGGGTTTATGCATCGCTCGATACCACTAATGCTACTGAATACTCTGTTATTCGAGGAACTGACGGATATGATCAGTTGATCTCAAGTATTAAATGTGCAAAATCGATGAACCAAGACATCTGTCTGATGTGTACATTTACAAATGATACTATGAAAAATATAGGACCGATAGCTTCCTTTGCAAAAGAGCATAAGGTGAATATCATTTTCCATCCGTGTTTTTCTTATTTTGGAAATACACCGCTGAATCGTGAACATATAAAAACGATTAAGAAATATTTCTGGCATCCCTACATCAGAATGAGCTTAACTGATTTAGATTTCTTCTACAGAGGGGGTAATGATATTAACAAACCGAGCTGTCTTGCAGGAAAATCAACCATCGACATCGGACCACCAAATGACATCTTGATTCCCTGTTTGCATAAATGTGAACGAACTGTTTCAATAAATGGCAACCTTTTGTCTTTGTTTTTTTCAAAAGAATGGTCGTCATATCATCAGGACGCAGGACGAATGGAGTGCTGCAAGCATTGTTCCATTGATTGTTACTTCGGTCTGTCCTATTGGGATAAACTACGTCATGGTTTTTTCAAGGCAAACCTCAGCTTGTTTAAGACCTTTGTTGAAACAATACGACCCCATTAGGATATCGAGATCATTTGTTCATAGACCCGCATAGTTTTTTTCGCTATCTCGTCCCAGGTGATTTCCTTAGCGATAATACGTGAGTCTTTCACTAACGAAGAAAGAAGCTTTTTATCAGTTAATATTGTAATTGTCTTCTTTGCCAACTCGTTAACATCCCCAGGCGTGACGATTGCTTGACTATTTCGAACATACTCTGTTAATCCTCCAATATCGGATACTAGCAAAGGTTTATGAAGAGCGACGGCAAGAGCGCCGACACCTCCATGTGTGTCAAAGGGGGGCGTGTAGGGTAGTATAACAAGATCGGCTGCGGAAAAATAGATATCCACCTCAGATTCCGGGATATAGTGCAGATGGAGCTGGATATGTTGAGCAAGGTGTTTCTTTTCAATGATTTCTTCGTATTGTTTCCAGTCAGACGTGACTGTACCCGCGAGGACTAAAATGACATTAGGGACGTTTTTTGCTATTGATTCGAGCGCGTTTAGTAGGACATCTACACCTTTATATCTCCAGATGTAACCGAAGTGCAATATGACTTTTTTTTCCATTGAGATATGCAAGTGTTCCCGGGCTTCTTTACGGGAGAGTTTGGTTCTGATAAGTGGTTCATGGGAACCAACACCGATGACAGATATTGGACGTTGATTTACTTGATATAATTCTTCAAGTCTTTTCTTATTCCTTTTATTATGAACGATGAAGCTATCCGCGAATCGAAAGACAAATCGGTTCAGTAATGCATCAAGAAATATGAAATATTTCTCAGGGGCGTGGGGTGTGATGTTATGGATGCTGAATACGATTTTTTTCCCGCGTAATTTTAAGATTGGTACGATGATACAATATATGGCTGTTGTTGAACACTTCCAATGTTGAAGATGAACGATGTCCCCTGAAGCATACAGGCCTGCTTTTAACCAGGTCAGAGGGTTATAGATATTTATTTTTACTCGCTTATTTATATTTTTCATCGATGGGGGCTGGATGGTAGTGTCAATCTCGCCACCGCTGTAGAAAAAAGAGAGTGTTGTCCTAGAAAATATAATACATTCAAAATTCAGATAATGTGATAGCGCCTGAATAAGACGGTAACAATACGGACTTATAGATTTTAGGGGAAATACTGGTGCTATTAATGTTACTCTCATCCAGTTATTAACCGACATTTTCCTTCTTAAAGGTTACGTTATTACGTTTTGGAAGATAGATGTTACAATTCATCCAAATAACATTAGTTCTCGTATTTCTCCTGTAAAAGATGTTTCAGTTTGCAGATTTCTCTTATGGAGCCACTTCTGATAAGAAAACTATTAGAAGCGTACCTATTTATAGAAATGATAGAATGTTCAAAACACAGCAAAGAAGTCTGTGGGAGCGTTGTTTTAACAAAGATTCAGCAAATGGAATGATTCTTTCTGGTCTACTTTATTATCGTCATCTTCATCGATTTCTATCTTTATTAAAACGGTCACAATGGTGGACCCGCAAAGAGTTAATCGACTATCAAAATGAACGATTGGGAAAATTGATTACTCATGCTTTTGAGAATGTCCCTTACTATCGGCGTTCATTTAACATGATTGGCCTTCAGCCTTCCGATATATGTTCGGTAGATGATTTATGGAAGCTTCCTTTTCTTACAAAAGAGCAAGCACGGAATAATATTGATGATTTAAGAGCACGTAATTATCCAAGTTACCGATTCGAGTCGATGTCTACTGGTGGGACAACGGGTGATCCGCTGACGTTCTATCTCGAGCAAGGAAAATCTGTAGTAAATCATTTAGCTTTTTATCTGATGATGATGGAACGTATTGGGTGTCGGTTGACTCATCGTTATCTCTTTATCGTTCAAAGTAATCAATTTTGGAAGAAACAGGCATTCGGCAGGATTCTTACACTTTCTCCGTATTCGCTTCGAGACGAAAATATTCAAATTCTTTTTGAGAAGATAAGGAAACTTAATCCTCAATATCTTATCGGTTTTCCATCTGCACTAACTCTTTTTGGTTATTTATTTATAAAAAACAGAGAGAATCTATTAACTGACCTTAAGGCAATACTCTGTTCTGGAGAGACGTTGTATGATTGGCAACGTAAATTTTTAGAAGATTTTTTTCACTGCAAGGTTTTTTCCTTCTATGCACAAGCAGAACAGGTGATTTTTGCTGCAACATGTGAATGCTCGAATTCTTATCATGTTTTCCCAGAGTATGGCATTACTGAATTAATCGATAACAAGGGGCAGCAAATTACACGTGAAGGTCAAAGAGGCGAGATTGTTGGAACCGGTTTTACCAACGACATATTCCCGTTCATAAGATATCGGACCGGTGATATTGGTATGTATTCAAAACAATATTGTTCCTGTGGTCGAATGTACCCGTTGTTGAAGAAAATCGAAGGAAGAACTCAGGAGTATATTATCAATAAAACGGGTAATGAACTACCGATGACTGGGATGTATGGTACCATTCCTAGTAGTTCAAACCAAGTGAAAGAATATCAATTTATGCAAAGAGAACCTGGAGAACTTATAATAAAAATAGTCCGGTGCGAAGGATATACCGACAAGGACGAGCGTTTAATTATGCAAGGTCTTACAAGAACAATAGGTTCTGGATTTAACATTTCTGTAAAATATGTTGATTCAGTAACACGCACTACCGGAGGTAAAGTTCAATTTCTCGTAAGGACAGATTGATGTGGTTGTATTAATACATGTGTTTTTTAAGAAGTTTAACTCAGATAACATCGATGTCTGAATTTCACCCTTGATGATTTTTGTTATCGTAATAACTGCGTTGTGTTTTTCTCAAAATTCATATTACCTCGTAATCCTGAATGATTTTCTCAGCATCATCATGTGACTCGTGTCCGATCGTGTGACTGAACTGAAATCTAACACTATCTGAGGTACTAATATTCTTGCTCAGTTGAACTGCAAAAAAAAGCTATAATGATTTTTTCATTTTGATTTCACCGGTTTTAGGATTACGTAAAGTAATGTCGAAACCGGTCTTTAGATACAGATGCATTGCTCGTACATTCTCTTTATGAATTGTAAGTATCACCTCTTTGTAACCAAGTTGTAATGCTTTTTGTATCGTCTTTTCTGTCATCAGTCGCCCATATCCTTTGTGTTCATAGCCATTTCTGATACATATACCGAAGCTTGGTATATTGTATCCAAAGAAACGAAGCATGGAATAGCCAATGATTTTTTTATTTATCGTTAACACAAAATAATGGTCCTTCGTCGAGCTACAGATTTGTGTAAGAGTCTTTTTATCAAATTTATGAGGATGGAAAAACATTTTTACTTCTTCTGATAAGGTATTGAGGAGTTCGTAGAGTTCATCGGCATCATTTTTTGTTATACCTCGAAACTCGACCTCATTAATCATGGTACTCTCTTGGTAAATTCATTTATTTTTCTAATGACATAATCTTGTTTATCCCGTATTAGGCTATGATACAGAGGTAATGATAGAATTTTTTGAGAAACCTCTGTTGCTTTCGAATAAACTGTTGGGGTATAGTAGATTAGTTGTTTATTGATTGGGCATGGATAATGAATGCGTGTTTCGATTCTATTATCTGATAAATATTTCATTAATTTATCGCGTTTGTCTATTAGAATCGAGAAGAAGAGATGACTGTTTTTAGTATTTGTGAGTTCCTCGGGATATGTAACATTTTTCAGATGATCTTTGTAATACATGACAAGGTCCAAACGATGACGGAGAGTTTCTTTGAAACGGTTCATTTGACTACTGCCCATGGCTGCATTAATGTCCGTCATTCTATAATTATTACCTAGGATAGGATGAATATATCTTTTTGACTGTCCTTGATTTCGTATCATCTGAGCTTTTTTGAACAGTTCCTTGTTTGTTGTAAAAACCATCCCCCCCTCAACAGTTGTTACGAGTTTTGCAGCATGAAAACTCGTAGTATTGATAAGTCCATGAGTACAACACATGTCTTTTTTGTGTTGGGATCCAAAGGACTGAGCACCATCTACTATCAAATGAATGTTATATTTCTTACAGAGGCGTAAGAGATTGGTATAATCACAGACATTTCCTCCAAAGTCTATATTCATAATAGCCTTGGTTTTTTCTGTGATTTTCTCCTCGATGAGAGTTGGATCGATGTTCAATGTGTCATCGATATCGACGAAGACAGGTGCCCCCTGGTTGTTGGTAATCGCATTCACTGTGGCTATGTAGGTTAACGCAGGAATGATCACTTCATCGGATTTATGTAAATTGATACATTTGAGCGCAACATCGAGGGCTGAACTTCCATTATTCACTGCAACTGCGTATTTGATTCGAAGATACGAAGAAACTTTGTCCTCGAATTTTTTTACTTCAGGCCCCATGGTGAACCATTTGGTCCGTAAGACTTTCTTCATCGCTTCGATATCTTGTCGTTGATAATTTGGTATTACCCAAGGAACTTGCATACGGTTTCCTCTCTTTTGATATCTTCTTCTATCATTATCTTTACTAGTTCTTCAAAAGTAGTTTTTGGTTTCCATCCAAATGCTTTTCTTGCTTTTGTAGAATCTCCGATCAACCGATTGACGTCAACCGGTCGATAGTAATCGGGGTCAATTTCTACTAAAATCTTTTTTTGTTTTATGCGACCATACGAACCATATGCTTTCTCAGCGATACCGTTTCCTTTCCAAGATAGAGAAATATCAACATAGTCAAATGCACATTCGATAAACTCTCTTACGCTATGACCAATTCCTGTCGCTATCACGTAGTTATCTGGTTTATTTGTTTGTAGCATTTGCCACATTGCCTCGACATAATCAGGTGCGTAGCCCCAGTCTCTGATGATATCGAGATTCCCCATGTACAGTCTATCTTGTTTCTTTTGGAGCATTTTTGCAATGCTGATGGTGATTTTTCTGGTAACGAAATTCTCCCCTCTTCTTGGAGATTCATGATTAAAGAAAATTCCATTCCAGATTTTCATGTCGTATGCTTCCCTGTAATTCTCGCATATCTTATGTGCATATAATTTCGCTATCGCATATGGTGATGCGGCCAAAAATGGTGTTTCTTCGTTTTGAGGGCATTGAGTGGTATTGCCATATAATTCGCTGGTAGATGCGTTGTATATTTTTGTTTCTGATAAATCCAAGGAGCGTATCGCCTCAAGGAGGCGAAGTGTACCCAAAGCTGTAATGTTTGTAGTGCTCAATGGGGTTTCAAAAGATATCCCAACATGGGATTGGGCAGCAAGATGATAAATCTCATGAGGATCGATTTTTCGTATTATATGGAGGAGATTGGAAGCATCGATTAGGTCCCCATAATGAAGTATTAATCCTTTATTATCCTCGTAGGAATGAAGATGTTCAATCCGTTCTCTGTTAAATGAACTCGTCCGTCGTATTAATCCATGGACCTCGTAGCCTTTCCTCAACAGGTATTCAGCGAGGTAGGAACCATCCTGCCCATTTACTCCTGTTATAAATGCTCGTTTCATACAGATTCTCTCTTTTTTGATATTTTTTGTGCCTAGGAAGGAATTTAATCTGGTGTTTTAGTATTTTGCCTCTTTTTTGTGAATATCATCAACGATTTTGTTCAAGAGTTCTAGGAGGTCCCAAACCCTTTTTACGAGTTCTGAGGAGAAAAAATTTTTTTACAGGAGAAAAATGTTTGTCAAGA
>DATMWV010000018.1:0-4702 GCA_035562195.1 Thermoplasmatota archaeon | reverse complement strand
AAAGCGTTGGGAAAGCCCTTAAGAAAAGATAATAAACAGGAAGTCTACTCCCCTGAATCCACTATGGAGCGATTTACGAAATTCAAAACCATGATATTCCCGCGGGAAGTCATCGTTGGTCATAATACGACCGATCAGATTAAAGGAATGTGCAATCACCTAGCACCTAGTAACAAGGTATTACTTGTCTGTGATAAGAACACCAAAAAAATATCGGGTGATCGCATTGAAAAGATTCTTTCTGGTGCCGGGTATGATATCAACATGGTTGTTCTGTCATTACCATTGATAAGACGAGATGTACTTCCTGCATGGCCCACGATACGAGAAGTCAATACCGTCGTAAAAGAAGCAAAAAGAACAGGTTCGGATTTCTTGCTTGGGGTTGGTGGAGGCTCTGTCATTGATGTCACAAAATGTGCCACCTACGAACTCTCAACAAATTTTATCAGTGTCCCGACCTCCGCATCCCATGATGGAATGGCATCACCCCGCGCTGCACTTAAGGACAAGAAAGGATCCATCTCAAAAACCGCAGTCTCTCCAATGGCAGTTCTCGCTGACACCGCTGTCATCATGAAAGCCCCCTATCGCATGCTTGCCTCAGGATGCGCTGATGTGATATCAAATCTGACCGCAGTCAAAGACTGGGAGCTTGCCCATCGTTTAAAGGACGAAGAATTCAGCACCTTTGCTGCATCACTCTCAACGACATCCTCTCAGCTGTTACTGAACAAGGCAGAGGATATCCGTACTGGTCTAGAAGAAGCGGTCTGGCAGGCTATAAAATGTATGGTTGTGTCAGGGGTCGCTATGAGTGTTGCGGGAAACACACGCCCTGCATCTGGTGCCGAACATATGTTCTCCCATATGCTTGATTCCATCGCACCAGGAAAAGCATTACACGGGGAACAATGCGGGGTTGGTTCTATCATGATGATGTATCTGCATGGAGGAGACTGGCAGCAAATTCGCGATGCGTTAAAAATGATCGGAGCTCCAACCACTGCAAAAGAACTCAACATCCCAAAGAAAAAAATTATCCAGGCGCTCATGGGGGCACAGAAAATACGTCCAGATCGATATACTATCCTTGGTGAGCTTGGGTTAACGGAGGATGCTGCAAAGAAGTTAGCGAAAATAACTGGAGTGATCTGATGGTCCTTGTAACACTTGTCGGTGAGCAACTCGCTGTGGAGGGACAAGAATTCATCTACCTTGGATCGAACAGCGAATGCAGAAATTGTCAGTTGAAAACCGTCTGCTTTAATCTCAAACCAGGGAGAAACTACCGAATCACCAAATTACGCGATAAATCCCATGACTGTACCATCCATGAAGGGAAAGTCATCGTCGTAGAAGTCGAAGAACTTCCTATCACCGTTGCTGTCACAAAAAAACCATCTGAGGGAACAACGACAACAATTGAAAAGAAAGAATGTAAGAACATCGGGTGCGATTCATTTGAAATCTGTACCACCACCGCGCTTCAAAACGGAAAAACCTATAAAATTAAGAAAGTGTACGAAAAAATACTATGTCCTAAAAATTATGAGTTATACAAGGTAGATGTTTCTGATTGATAATTTTGTTATACACGACTTATTGGTCTGAAAAAAAGGGAAAAAAATGAGGTCACTTTAAAGCTTCGCCTCAGTTTTTAACAATGTGACCTTATCCAGCTTCTCCCAGGTAAAATCAGGTTCCTCTCGGCCAAAGTGACCATAGGCAGCGGTGTTCTTAAAAATAGGTCGCCGTAAGTCAAGTTGTTCGATAATATCGGCAGGTTTAATAGGGAAAAACTCTCGGATGAGTTTTTCGATAACATCAAGTGAAATCTTGTTTGTACCTGAACAATCAATATTGATGGAAACAGGTTCTGCGACACCAATGGCATAGGCGAACTGGATCTCACATTTCTCTGCGATGCCTGAGGCGACGATGTTTTTTGCGATATATCGTGTCGCATACGCAGCGCTACGATCGACTTTTGTTGGGTCTTTCCCAGAGAACGCACCACCGCCATGTCTGCCAACACCACCGTACGTGTCGACAATAATCTTTCTTCCAGTCAAACCCGCATCAGCGTACGGACCACCACGGACAAATGCCCCGGTTGGATTGACATGGAAAATGGTATCCTTATCAATCCAGTCTTTGCATATAGGTTTAATGACCGTCTCAATGACATCTTTTCGTATCCGCTCATGAGCGACACCGCCATCGTGCTGGGTGGACACAACAATCGTATGAGCTCGCAACGGCTTACCTTTTTCATCATATTCAATGGAAACCTGTGATTTCCCATCAGGTCGTAGGTATGATATTCGACTTGTTTTCCTCATCTCAGATAACCGTTTGGTCAGTTTATGTGCAAGAAGGATGGGTAACGGCATGCATTCCTTTGTTTCATTACAGGCATACCCGTACATCATTCCCTGATCGCCAGCTCCTTGTTCTTTATGCAGACCCTTTCCCGCGGTGACACCTTGAGAAATATCTGGGCTTTGTTCTGTGATTTGAACCCACACCGAACAGGTTTCCCATTCGATACCATATTCGGATTTCGTGTATCCGATCCCTTTGATAGTCTCACGAACGATATGAGGAATGTCGATATAGGCGTCCGTGGTCATTTCACCAAAGACCATGACCCCTCCATTCTTCGTTCCTGTCTCAACAGCAACGCGTGAGTTTTTATCCTGCCGAAGTGCTTCATCAAGGATCGCGTCAGATATCAAATCGCACATTTTATCAGGATGTCCTTCAGTGACCGATTCAGAACTTATGATACTCTTTCGTTTTGTCATATACTCACCCGGTTAAGAACCTCTTATTACGGAGTTCCACAACCCAAAGGAATTTATTAAGTTTATCAAAGAGGAAAATATTGGTGAAAAAATAAAGAAAAAAGAGTAGGGATTGATTTATCCTATTTTTCTTGTTGTCGACCACATGTCGTCTTCGATGGTATTATAGATATCATCATCGGAGACGTTCTTTGGTTGTTTTTTATCAACAATAAGGATGCTCCGCTCTGTGCTGCCATCTTTTGAATAGCGGGCGATAGTGTCTTTTTTCAGGCGCCAGTAATGGGTACGCCATTCCCGTCCATCATATAACGTGGTTTCTTCCCTTTCTGTCGTCAACATGCCTTCTTCTTCAAGGATGTAGAACAGCTGTCGATCCTCAGGATCAAGGACGTTGTCGATGACCCGGTCGTCGAACCCGAAGATATCCATGACGAATCCTGCGTCTCGTCTCGCTTCTTCGATATCGATACCGACACGATTGGCGATTGCTTTTGATAAATCATCCAGTGTTATAATGGTCATAAAAATCATCTTACTTAATGTCTTCTTTTTTTTTGCGATCGCTTCCTTCCATTGACTTTTATTTTTTTAAACTAATTCGCCATATATCTGTACGGACCTTCTATATATAATTTTCTCTATTTGACAGGTTTTTCGTTGTTATTTGGGTCAAAAATACAAAAACGGTGAGCATTTAAGCTAAAATAGAGGATGCATGATACTGTTGGTGGTGCGTGAATGGAGTCGTCCCTTCAGAAAAGGTTACTATTAAGCTTACAGAAGATAGAGAGAACCGAGCTATCTAAGTTCGATGTCGTCATGCTCCCTGACTTCTTTGTCGATCATTTTGTTTTTTTCGATTCGCTGGAAAAGACGTGCCAGGATGTTGTAGCTATTGCTTCACAAGGAGGAGGAAATAAACCTGGGATAACCCAGAAGATTCAACAAGGAGGAAACGCGGCCAACACAGCTCTGGGGCTTGCACGACTTGGCATGAGTACGCATTTGATTTGTCAAACGAACCCCTTCGGTTTGCATCTTCTTGAATATTTTTTAGGGAGATATGGGGTGGATCTCTCTGGAGTGAACACCGATGGGAACCTTGCGATGACCACAGCACTTGAGTTTCAAAAGCCCAGGGCGAACATCATGATCGGCGATCCAGGGTCGGTTGCTACATTTAGTTTTGAGCAGTTAACCTCCCATGACCGGGATTTGATTGCGTGTGCGAATCTTGTTGGGGTAACCAATTGGAATCAGAATCATTTTGGGACCGATCTGGCCTGTAAGGTTTTTGAGATGGCAAAAAAGAAGAATGTAAGAACGTTCTTTGACTCTGGTGATCCGTCCCCTCGGATGCAGGATATTCCTGAGCTGATTGAGAAGGTATTGATGAATCCTCAGTTAGATAGTTTTGGGCTGAATGAAAATGAACTGCGCTATTATAGCAGCACTCCCTGTAGGACTCAAACGGAGATGATTACTGCGCTAGAATCATTGAAAAGGAAAATACCAGCACGTGTTGATTTTCATACCTCTGAATTTTCAGGTTCTGTTGAGGATACGGTTACCGTCATACCAACCATCCCACTTTCGGCAATGTATCGGTCCACTGGCGCAGGGGATGTATGGAACGCAGCGAATATTTTTGCAGATCTCCTCGGATTTGTTCATGAGGAACGATTGTTGTTCGCAAACATCGTCGCTGGATACTATATTTCTTCACCGGAAATTCTTCCACCAAGCCTCGACATGGTCATTAATTTTATTAAAAACATCATATAAATTAACATTTGTTAAAATAAAAATCCTAAATAAATAGGAGATTTATAGGAAGGTTTTTATACAAAATATATTAATTCTATAAAAAAATTTATATACTATCTCTC
>DATMWV010000017.1:0-6977 GCA_035562195.1 Thermoplasmatota archaeon | reverse complement strand
ATACAGTCGTCACAAAGCAGGCGGCCATCGATACTTTTTAGACTCGTTGATAAGAGATTGCAATCTTCGCATTTTCCTGAAAACGTCTGGCTCTGTAGATATTCTTCGTCTTTTGTATCGATATTGGACCATTCGTGAGAAATTTCATTTAATGCAGGTGAGAGTCGAGAGATATCGCGTTGTGTGATGATCCCAACGAGTTCATTGTTTTCAACGATGGGAAGTCTTCTAATATTACACTTCCCCATAATCTTCAGCGCTTCTTGCAGGGAGATGTATGGTTCTGCGATTATAATAGGGCTGCTCATGACTTCTTCGACGGTCACATCCTGGGCGTTTTTGCCTTCACAGACTACTTTTTTTATAATATCGCTCTCTGTAAGAATCCCGATCGGGTGGTTTACCTCAGAGACAATCACATTACCGATATTGTTCGCTTTCATGCTTTGTGCTGCTTCCAGTACAGTTGCAAATGGTTGTACAACCACTGGTTTTGCCTTCATGACCTCTTTGACCAGAACATCTTTGTTCATATGCTATCCACCAAATTATTGACTGATTGAAAGATCCAATCCCAAACATTAAAACATTACGAGGTATTTTACCTTTTTCATATGAGCAGTGTTTACGAACGAGAATTAAAAGGGATCCTCGAGGGCGATGAAAAAGTTCTTTCGAAGATGACAAAGACATGTTCGGCATTGGAGAAAGGAAATTACTATCTCACAAAACAGAAACCGTTTATTGTGGTTCGTGCTGCAGGATCTTTTGGTGTTGACTTGGTTGCTTTGAGAGGTGATATCTCTTTTCTCATGGAGATTAAGTCGAGTACTGTTGACACGTTACATTTCAGTAGTGTGGATGGGAAGTTGCAACGACAAGCTGAAAAAATGCAACGGGAATGTGAAAAAACAAAGACCTTGCCGGTCTATGGTTTTCGCTTGAAAGGCCATGGTGGTGATTGTTGGCGTCTTTTTTCCATGGAGATTTCTCAGCTGGAGGGACGAGCGAAGATCCTCCACAATCGGCTCCCAAAATTAAGCCGGAGTAAAAGTGGAAATTTTATTATGCGGTGGAATGATGGTTTGCCACTGTCTGATTTTCTGATGTATCTCTGTAAATAATTCAATCTTCGCAATCCAGTAGCAAATCCGACGAAAAAGGTTTTTCATCAGAGCGTATCGCTTTGGATATTGGATGGAATGCAAAATCTTTTTTAGTCAGTTCCTCATTACTAGCAGCACTGTGGTGAATTATGAAACGATTACTCGTCGCCTATGATGGATCAGAAGCATCAACGAAAGCAATAGATGTAGCAGTCCAATGTTCGACTCCAGATGATGAACTCGTCTTGCTTACGGTGATTCCTGCTGCGTTAGTTGAATCGACATTCACAAACATGCTGCTACCAACCATTGATTTAAGTACGGTGGTAACCCCTGGGACTTTTAAGGAAAAGGCCATGGAAAACCTTGGGAAACTTGCAAAAGAACTCGAGGGAAAAATTGGGAAAGTGGATGTCGCTGTTGAAGCAGGTGATCCTGCTGATGAAATCCTGCTTGTGGCAAAAAAGTATGATAGCGACATTATCCTCATCGGGTATAAGGGATACGGAAAAGAGGGAAGATTTTTACTTGGAAGTGTCACGGATAAAGTAGTACGACATGCGAGCAGATCTGTGCTAGTCGTACGATAAAAGAATTGTGATGAAATGCATCCTGCTGAGGAATTACGTGGGAAGAAAAACAACAAACTTCTCCACAAACGTATTGTTCTTGGGATAACCGGTAGTATCGCCGCAGTCGAATGTGTGAAACTCGCACGGGAACTTATTCGACACGGAGCGACTGTCTATCCTGTGATGACTCCTTCAGCAACACGCATTATTCATCCGGATGCCGTAGAATTTGCTACGGGTCATAAACCTGTGATTCAACTGTCTGGTCAGACGGAGCACGTCTCCTGGTGTGGTTTGGTTCAAGACCCGGTGGATCTCCTTTTGATATCACCATGTACCGCGAACACAATTTCAAAGATTGCTCGTGGGATTGATGATACACCGGTCACCACCTGTGCGACCACTGCGATAGGCTCTGGTGTGCCGATTCTTCTTGTGCCCGCCATGCATCTGTCGATGTACGACCATAAAATTGTTCAAAAAAATATTGATATTTGCAAAGAGCATGGTGTGTTGTTTCTCGATCCGTTTATCTCTGGGAACAAAGCGAAATCTCCTGAGATTCAAGAGATCGTTAAGACCGTGATTCGGACAATTGGGAAGCGAGATTTGCAGAAGAAAAAAATCCTTATCATCGGTGGAGCGACTGCTGAGCCAATCGATGATATCCGGGTGCTGACAAATCGGAGTTCAGGGAAAACAGCGGTCGCGTTAAGCATCGATGCGTTCGAAAGAGGCGCAGATGTTGAACTCTGGTATGGGTATGCCCAGGAGCCTGTTCCTTCATTTGTTGCAGTAAAACGTTTCGAGACTGTTCATGATCTTTTCGTATTACTGAAGAGCAAGGGAGCCAAACGGTTTGATGGCGTTATCGTCTGTGCAGCGATTGCGAATTATATCCCAAAGAAACAGAAGGGGAAAATCCCTTCGGGAAAGCAATCATTTGCTATAGATTGTGTTCAAGCACCAGTTGTTCTTGAGACCTTGCGGTTATTGATCCCGCATGCAAAAATCGTTGCATTTAAAACAGAAGAAAAAAAGAAAAATGTCACGAGAAGAACGCAGCAGTTGCTTACCAAGTTCCGTCTTGATGCCGCCATTGGTAATACTCTAGCGGGATTTGGTGGGGATACGAATGAGATTCTACTTCTCACAAAAAGAGGAAAAAGCACCTGGAAAAAAGGAAAAAAAGAAGAGCTTGCTTCTGTTATCCTGGATTTGTTACGGTAATGGAACAAGAGGTCTATGAAGGGAATTGCGTTTGCTCCAGGGCATATTTCTGCGTTTTTTGAGCCGGTGTATACCGAGCATGATTTGGACCGCTCTGGGTCTTGTGGGGCAGGATTTTCTCTTTCATTAGGTGCGATTAGTCAGGTGTTCATACAACCTGCGCTTCATCAGACTGTTACTGTTCAAATCAATGGAAAACCATCGAATGCACCGGTCACAACATCGGCTTTGCGTTATCTTGTGGGTGATACCTCTTTGAGGATTACTGTCAATACGATGCTGGATTTGCCGGTGAGTCAGGGCTTTGGTATGAGTGCTGCGGGTGCGTTAAGCGCGACCCTTGCGTTGGCGGATCTTCTCGATCTTCCACGGGACGATGCGATTAAAGCTGCGCATTATTCTGAAGTCCAGTTGCATACTGGACTTGGTGATGTGATCGGAAGTAGTTTTGGTGGAATAGAGATTCGACGAAAAGCAGGTCTTCCACCGTGGGGGATGCTTGAGCATATCCCGGGTAACTATGATATCGTGTTATGTGTGATTGGGAAAAAAATTGAGACAAAAACAATACTTACGGATTCAACAAAGGTTCAAGAGATAGCATCGTACGGGCGGTATTGCACAAAAAAACTCTTGGAGAAACCTTCACTTGAGCGTCTTTTTTCTCTTGCCTGGGAGTTTACCAGAAAAGTCAATATCGCTGATAGGATTGTGCTTCAAGCAATTGAGAAAGCAAACACCCATGGGATGGCAAGTATGTGTATGTTAGGTAACTCTGTATATGCGATGGGAGATTCACCAGCTCTTTGTAAAATTCTTTCCGCGTACGGAAAGGTTTTTTGTTGTACTATTGATGAGAGAGGAGCACGGATTCTTCAGGAAAAATAATCTCATCTCTTCCAGGTGTTTTCTTGGTGCTTTATTTATCTGTATAACATTTTCGGTAGCGTTCCCAGAGTTTATCGATGTAGTCTTCGATTGCTTTGAGCCGTTCCTCATCCCGTTTTGGTTTGAAAAGATGGCTGAATCTTCCTTGATATTTTATCCATTCTTCTACTGGTTTGCGTTGGACCTTTTTTTCTAAAATCAGTTTGCTTTTGCCGTTGAAGGTCATCACGTCATTTTCACATTCCCATAAGGACCAAGCACCTGAGTCGACTGCTAGTCTGCCCATTTCCACGGTTTTATCCATGCTGAATCGCCAGCCGGGTGGGCATGGAGCAAGAATTTCTATGTATTTTGGGCCTTGTATGTTTTTTGCTTTTGTAATTTTATTTATGACGTCATCTGGGTAGCTGATGCAGGTTTGTGCTGCGTAGGGGATGTGGTGTGCAAGGATGATTTCTCCCATCTCTTTTCGAAACTCGTTTTTCCCACTGACTGTCGTTGTCGTCCATGCGGCATAGGGGGTTGCTCCGCTGCGTTGAATGCCGGTGTTCGAATAGATTTGATTGTTGTAACAGATGTAAATAAAATTGGTTCTTCGTTCGAGGGCACCAGAGAGTGCTTGGATGCCGATATCGTAGGTCCCGCCGTCTCCCGCCCAGGCAGCTACTGTGATGTCAGTTCGGCCCTGTTGGCGTAACGCTGCTTCCACTCCAGATGCACCTGCGGCTGCTGCTTCAAACGCGATATTCATGACTGGAATATCGAATGATGTATGTGGGTAGAGGCTTTCGATGACCGCTGTACAACACGCTGGAACGACCATGATTGTCTTTCTGCCTAATGCTTTTAACACCAGACGTAATCCGATGGTCGCTGGACATCCTGGGCATGATGCATTACCTTGTAAAAGGCATTCGTCGACTGGATAATCTTTTAACGCCATTCTTCAGTCCTCCATCCCGTACCATTCTTGTGCTTTTGCGGTTCCTTTCATCGCTTTTCTGCACATGGTTTCAATGTCCTTATAGGTCACATCTTTTCCTCCAAGTCCTGCGATAAAACCAGTGGCTTTGGCGTCTGATTGACCATATAATGCTGCTTTTACCTCGTTGAAAAGCGCACCTTCCAAGCCAACGGAGATATTTCGGTCGATCACGATGAGGTCCGCTTGTTTCCCTAATTTAATGATTTCCTCTGTAGGGAACGGTCGTATCACCCGTACTCGAGCCAGACCAATTTTCAGACCGGCTTTTTGCAGTTCATCAATTGCGATTTTGCTTTCTGCACCAATCGCTCCCATTGATAAAAGAATATGTTCTGCGCCTTCGCATTTGTAATACTCGAAAAGATCACCGTGGAAATACCCTGAGGCTTTCTTCCATTCTTTTGCTATCTTTGGGATCAGTTGTTTTGCGTTCTGTTGTGCCTCTTGCATCGCTCGTCGTATTTTATAGTAATATGCAGGGCCGATGATGTTGCCAAATGTCGTTGGGTTGTCAATATCAAGTTTCCATTGTGGAATGTACTTTCCTAGGAAATCATCGACTGTCTGTTGTTCTGGGATATCCGCAGGCATGGATGTATGAGACAGAATAAACGCATTTAGATTCACCATCACGGGAAGTATGACTTTTTGATGTTCTGCGAGTTTGAATGCCTGGATGACTGTATCATAGATCTCCTGGTTACTGCTACAATAAAATTGGATCCAACCCGTGTCACGTTGTGAAATCGAGTCGTTCTCATCGACCCAGATGTTCCATCCTGGTCCGATGACTCGGTTGATATTGCACATGACGATGGGGAGTCGTGCGAGAGCAGCCCAGTGGAGCATCTCATGCATCAGCAACAGCCCATGGGATGAGGTTGCGGTAAACGTCCGTGAACCTGCAGCGCTTGCCCCGATGCATGCGCACATCGCAGAATGTTCACTTTCGACACAGATGTAATCTCCTTTGTATTCTCCGTGTGCAACATATTCAGCGATTGCTTCTACGAGGGTCGTCTGCGGGGTGATTGGGTATGCTGCGACGACCTCTGGTCTGGCCATTACTGCTGCTTTCGCTGCGATGCGATTGCCGGTATCCATCATAATCGTCATTTTTTATTTGCCTCCTCTCGTTCCATGATGATTGCTTTTACATTACATTCATTGGCACAGACACCACAGCCTTTGCAGAAATCATAATCAATACTAACAGAGTCGTCCTTCTCACGATGGATGCTGCCTTCAGGACAAAAGATCCAGCAGCGTAAGCATTTCACGCATTTTTTTTTGTCAAGAATTGGTTTGAACACCCGCCAGCTCCCGGTTTTTCCCATCGCACCTTTTTTCGGGTAGGATAGACTCGTCTCAACTGGGTATTTCTTCAAAAGTTCACCTCTGTTTGGTCGAATGCGTCTTGTGTTGCCTTTATGTTTCGATCTCCTAGTTCTTTTTTTGTAGTCCATTTACTATTGATTGCTTTTTGTATCGTCTGAAGTGTCACTCGATTGAGAATTTTTGGTACTGAACCAAGAATCGGGGTATTGACCACAGGGATTCCTCCGACGAGGATATCGTATTTGAGGGCGATACCGGTTGCATCGACAGTCGCGACATGGTACTGCTGAGAAAATTCAAAATCCTGAGGTTTTTTTCTCGTGTTTATAAGGACTTTTCCGTCGTTTTTAACTCCTTTTAAGACATCGACGATTTCCATGATGCTTTCGTCTAGAACAATGACAATATCTGGGTTGTAGATTTCGCTTCGCAGGTTGATTTCTTCATCGGAGATTCTAGCAAATGCTCTCACTGGTGCACCACGTCGTTCTGCACCAAAAAAAGGGAACGCTTGTACCCCTTTATTTCCGTCTTGTAGTGCTGCGCTTGCAAGAAGGTTTGCAGCGGTAACTGCACCTTGTCCGCCTCGGCCGTGAAAACTTATTTCAACTAAGGATTTTGATGACACAATAGTACCTTCCCGCAACTCGAAATGAAGATGTCCCATATAACTGTTTTGAAACCCTTTATTACATTGGTTATTTAAGGGATTGAAGTTTGAAGTTCATTGTCGCTTGTTTATCTCGTCGATCATCGATTTTTATCTCGGTGATGATGCGTTTTGCTCCTGCGTCAACGACCGCTTGATGTGCTTTTTGGATGATTTTGAACAGTGTTGTTAAATCCTTTGTTTCAATC
>DATMWV010000016.1:0-7751 GCA_035562195.1 Thermoplasmatota archaeon | reverse complement strand
GGATTCCCGCCCCAGATAATAATTCATTTAATAATCCTCTTAGTTTTTATTGGAATATTTCAATTAACGATCCAGAGGGTGACCGTTTCGATTGGAGTATCCAATGTAACGGACAAACCAACGATGATAAAGGAGATGGTAACGGGACGAAATCATTGGAGTTGACTAGTCTTGATTACAAGACAACCTATACGGTCTGGGTGAATGCGACTGATGGCCAAGGAAGCGGTAATACTACTACAAAATGGTACATTTTTATTACAAAGGATACTTTACCTCCGGTTCTGGGAGTTCCTGACCCAGAGAACGGTTCGACGAATCAACCTTTAAGTTTCACTTGGAGCATCCCGATTGGCGATCCAGAGGCTGACGAGCTCTCCTGGGAGATTCAATGCAGCAATGGGCAGGGCAATAGCGAGAGTGAGGAGTCGAATGGAACAAAAATCCTTGATCTTTCAGGTCTTTCCTTTTTTACAGAATACACCGTCTGGGTGAATGCAACCGATCCTGAAGGCAGTGGTGTCTATACTAGAAGATGGTATACCTTCACCACGAAAAGCAATCAACCACCTATTTTCGGTTCACCTACTCCCTTAAATGAATCTACCAATAACCCGCTTAGCTTTAACTGGAGTATCTCAATCAATGATCCTGAAGGAAATACATTTGATTGGACGATTGAATGTAACAACGGACAATCCAATAGCGAAACCGAGAACACTAATGGGACCAAGACACTAACACTCACTGGTCTTTTGTACTCAACAATGTACACTATTTTGGTCAATGCGACTGATGAGACCGGCAGTGGTCTGTGGAATCGGAGTTGGTATACATTTACTACCGAACCGGGAAATTATTCACCAGTGTTTGAGACACCTTCACCGATAAATGGTTCAATCAACAACCCCCGTAATTTTAACTGGAGTATATATATTAGTGATCCTGAGGGGGATATTTTTGATTGGTCAATAGAATGCAGTAACGGGCAGACCAATAGCAGTGTTGATGCGACCAATGGGACGAAGGTACTTGCACTTTCCAACCTGAACAATGGGACAACTTATACGATCTGGGTAAATGCAACAGATATTGATGGTAGTGCTGTATATACCAGACGATGGTACATCTTCATTACCGAAGGCAATAGACCGCCTATTTTCGGTTCACCTTCCCCCTCTAATGGATCTATCAATAATCCTTTGAGCATCTCCTGGATGATACCAATTAATGATCCTGAAGGTAATCTCTATGATTGGATGATTCAATGTAGTAATGGGCAAGAAAGTAGCGGTAGTAGTGCATCGAATGGAACGAAAACCCTTTCGCTATCGGGTCTTGCGTATTCAACGGTCTATACGGTCTGGGTGAATGCGACCGATCCGGATGGCAGCGGTCAATACGCTAGAAGATATTATACTTTAAAGACGCGTGACCCTGGTGGTGGTCCACCACCTGAAGAACCACAAGAACCATCAAATAAAAATCCTGTTGCAGATACGTCCGCCAGAGAACCCTACCAAGGATATGTTAATTCGATAATTCTCTTTGATGGGTCATTAAGTTATGACCCTGATGGCAGTATCTCTAACTATTTTTGGGATTTCGGTGATAATTCTAATGCGAATGGAAAGACCGCGAATCATTCGTATTTAGAAGCAGGAACCTATACAATAACCCTTACCGTAACTGATAATCGGACGGCGACAAACACTGATACGACAACTTGTGTCATCAGAGAATTAAATCGACCTCCGTCAAAACCGACAATCCAAGGAAACATCAGTGGTACAAAAAATACCTTGTATACTTATACGGCGGTATCAACAGATCCAGACAATGACCCATTGCAATATACGTATGAGTGGGGTGGTTCGATTTCTCAATTAAGTGGGTTTATACCAAGTGGCATGAATTATTCAGTCAATCATAATTGGACGATCGCAGGACGCTATACTCTCACGGTGACTGTCACCGATAAACAACGTGAGTCTTCATCAAAAATCACTATTTACATTGATGCGATACAAACACGAGGTGCAGGCTATCTTTTTGATAGCGACGGCGATGGTAGCTATGATGCATTCTATTCAGATGAGACACACAAAACAGTCTTGATTCAGATAAAGGGTGATAGCTATCTCATCGATAAAGATGGGGACGGACAGTGGGAGTATGTCTATAACGATACATATGGATTGACATCCTATCAAGAACCAAGAAAAACACCTGGTTTTGAACTCGTCTTTTCCCTGGGTGCAATTGCTGTTTTCATTCTCCTTTCACGAAAAAGAAAAAACATATAAACAATAACCGCGGATACCGGTTTGGGTGCGAGGTTGAACGAGAACGGAAAACTTGTTGAACGTATAACACTAAAAATCAAGATGTTCGATACCGGTAAATGGGAGTGGACCGTCCGCCAACGATTCATTAAAGAACCACGAATCAAACTCCACGACATGTTAACCATATTAGATGAGGTAAAAGCAGAGATCATCGCAAGCGAAGAAGCCGAAAAACAAAACGAAATAACACAAGAAGAATCGATTCAGGCAGCTCAACCAGAAACACCAAAGACATCATAAGGAGCAGGTCCCAAACATTTTTCTTTTATCAATACCTATCACGACTTAAGAGAACGCACGTGACAAATATGCTGTATTACCTTCATGGGTACCAATCAAGCCCCAACGGCGAAAAAGCAACGCTACTCAAAACAACAGTACACGCCATACCAATACCATATCGAGAGGGCGCTCCTGAGGAACTCGTCATTTCAGAATGTCTCAGCCGTATCTCGGAAGTTATCGCAAACGACCAACAGGTAGTTCTCATTGGTTCTTCTCTCGGAGGATTCTTGGCTGCAGCAACCGCACTGACCCATCCTACGGTTAAACAACTCATCCTTCTCAACCCAGCGATCATCCCACCAGAAATCGATCTTACCACCATCGAAGGGATGCCTTTAAGAATTCTACAGGAAATGAAAGACCCACGACTGTTCCAGCAGAAGATCCCTGCTGCTATCACAATCCTGCGGGGGACACGTGACGATGTCGTCCCAGACGAATGGATTCTTACTTTTGCACAAGCACAGAACGCAACCATCACACTGTACACTGATGATCATCGTTTCTCAAAAAACCTCCATAAACTCCCTGAAATCATCTCTGAGCTGTTATAACGATAACCCGTATGTTCCTTAGTGGGTCACCATCCAGAACCGATCACCAACATACTGGAGGGTTTTGACTGCTTTTCCTGGTTTCTTCGTCTTCATCTCCTCTCCCGTCATCAAAGCAATCCCTGTCGCTAACGGCTTGCGATGTTTCTCATCACAGATCCAGACAAAATCATCCTTCTGAATCAGCAGATCCGCATCAGAGATCCCTGGAGCCATAACATCTGCTCCTTTTGTAATATAACCCACAGCTCCCATATCGATGACGACGTATTTTGCTTTGGGCTGATACTTCATCAATCCCTGCAGCGTAAACAAAACCTTGTTATTGTGCATCATAAAATCGATGCTATCATCCACCAGCAGGACGGTGAATTCCTCAACAGATCCGATATCGACCGCTATTTTTCCCTTAAGGAAATCATCACCAAACCGGGTCTGTAAATCAGCGGATAACTCCTTTACATCCCGTTCCTTCAGACGATGTCGATTCTTTATCTTGACAACCATGCAGAAGATATTCCAACAAATGTTTTAATAGTTATCCTGGAGGAGAACGGCCCAAACTGTTATAAATGCTATCTCCATTTCGTGTCTCCTAGGTAACAGCTATGGAAAAACCATTAAAACTTCTGCATGCCACCCTGAACAACCGAGTCATCGTCGAACTACGAGGCGGTGTCGAATACCAAGGTATCCTTGACGGTTATGATGTTCCTCATATGAACCTTGTCTTAAAAAACGCTGATGAGATCGTCCATTCTGAGAAGAAGACAAAACATGATAAAGTCATCGTCAGAGGGGACAATATCATTTATATATCACCTTAGAATAAGGGGTATCTACTATGACGAAAGGGACCACGTGCAGAGCTGGTAATAAAACCACCCACATCGCATGTCGGCGATGCGGCAGACATTCCTTCCATGCGCAGAAAAGACGTTGTGCGTTCTGTGGTTTTGGGGCAACCAGTAAGATGCGGCATTATAATTGGGTTCGGGAAAAGAAATAATCAATTCACGTCTTTTTTTTCTTCGATTGGATTTCCTATTGATTTTTTGTATTTTTCAATTGACCAGCGACCCTTTTTCCCCCAGACCGCATTGTACAAACGGATTTCTATGTATAACAAAACACCGAGAAGGACAATTGAGACTATGATGTTCAAGGGAACAACAAGACTTTGATACACCTCCAGGGGAAATAACGTGTCCAAAAGCAGGACTACAGCAAGAAAAAGGCTTTTCAAGGCTTCCTGATGGAGTGGTCGAACAAGACTGTTCTGGATGTTTTCCTTTTTTTTCTTGAGCAGATAGTGTACGAGGTTCTCGGTTTTTTCTACATGAAGATCCAGTCGACTCTTTCGTGGCGTCATACGGAACAATCCATCAAATCATTGTATTGTATAAAAACTATCGTGCTGAGAATCAATACAGGAAGCAGGCGACAAAATGATCCTTGTGGAACTCTTTAAGCTCTGGCTCTGACTCTGAACATTTCGGCATGGCCTGGGGGCATCGCGGATGGAATCGACATCCAGATGGTGGTGAAATCAGACTGGGGACCTCTCCTTTCAGATGGATGTGTTTTCTTTTGATTCTAGGGTCAGGTATGGGGATTGCTGACAGCAGTGCTTTCGTATAGGGATGGAGCTGCTCCCAGAAGAGATCCTTGGTAGGTGCGTATTCCACGATCTTTCCTGCGTACATCACTCCGACACGATCACTGATGTATTTAATCACGCTGAGGTCATGGGTGATAAACAAATAGGTTAACTGGAATTTCTCTTGCAGGTCTTTGAAGAGATTAAGTATCTGCGCTTGCACTGAGACATCCAGTGATGAGGTCGGCTCATCAAGCACGATGAAATCAGGGTTCAACGCAAGAGCCCGGGCGACACCGATTCGCTGTTTCTGCCCGCCGCTGAACTCATGGGGGTATCGGTACATATGCTGTTCATCAAGCCCAACGGTGTTTAATAATTCAAGGACTTTGGCGTTCAATGCTTCCCCTTTGAACCTTTTATTGATCTTCAACGGTTCCCCGATGATGGTTTTGACTGTCATGCGAGGGTTTAACGATGAGGACGGGTCCTGAAACACTATCTGCATATGAGGCCGGAGCTTTCGAAGCTCTGATTTCTTGATTTCGCTTAGATTTGATCCCATGAACAGCAAGGTGCCCGAGGTAGGCGGGATCAGATGAATCAGGATACGACCAAGGGTTGTTTTCCCACACCCGGATTCACCGACAAGACCAAATGTTTCCCCCTTCCGTATCTCAAAGTTGACGTTGTCAACTGCTTTGAGTTGCTCTTTTGTCGAGGAGAAAATTCCTTCTTTGATCGGGAAATATTTCTTCAGATTAGTCGCGTTGACAATAATCTCTTCCATCTTCTTCCCTCGAGGTAATAGAATATCTGACGGTCTCATAATGATGGCATGCGACCTGATGGTCTTTTTCTACTTCTTTGAGTGGGGGGTTGCATTCTGTACAGATCTGTGTTCGATATCTGCATCGGGGGTGGAATCGGCACCCTGTTGGTGGCATAATAAGATTGGGGACACACCCGGGGATAATATCTAATCGTTTCCGGTCTTCTGTGATCTTGGGTATCGCCCTCATCAGTCCTCTTGTGTAGGGATGATCAGGGTTTTCAAAGATTTTTTCTGTTGTCCCAATCTCGACGATGTACCCTGCGTACATCACACCAACTCGATTGCACATCTCTGCGATGATGCCTAGATTATGGGTGATGAGCCAGATCGCTGTGCCCACACGCTGTTGCAGTTCTTTCATCAGGTCAAGGATTTGTGCTTGGACGGTGACATCCAGAGCGGTTGTTGGTTCATCTGCAATCAATAAATCAGGATTACATGCAAGCATCATCGCAATCATCACGCGCTGCCGCATTCCTCCGCTTAGTTCATGGGGGTATTGTTTGGCGACCTTCTTTGGATCAGAGATTTTCACAAGATCCAATGCGTTGATTGCTTTTTCAAATGCTTTCTTTTGTATGATTTTTTTTATTTTCCGTTTTTTCCAGAAGTTGTACCGGGGGATTTTCTGGTCTTGCTCTGGGAATTTCTCATGAAGCAAAATCACTTCTGCTATTTGTTCTCCGACGGTATAGACTGGGTTTAATGCAGTCATTGGTTCTTGAAAAATCATCGAGATTTTGTTCCCACGGATGTTCTGCATTTCTTTTTCTGTTTTTTTTAGCAGGTCTTCTCCTTTGAAAAGGATGCTTCCGTTCATGATTTTTCCAGGTGGTTTGGGGATAAGTCCCATCACTGAGAGTGCAGTGACGCTTTTCCCACACCCTGTTTCACCGATTAACCCGAATGTTTCTCCTTTCCAAATTTGAAAGCTGGTCTCTTCTAATGCTTTGACGACTCCTTCATAGGTGTAGAAGTAGGTTTTCAGGTCTTTTATCTTAAGTAATGGTTCGTCTTCTATGGAATCACCTTCGTAATTTAGGATCGGTTACGTCTCTGAGGCCATCGCCGAGGAGGTTGAATCCGAGGACAACAAGAAGTATTGCAAGGCCTGGGAAGGTGACGTACCACCAGGCATGGAACATATGGATTCGACCTGAGGAGATCATCAGCCCCCATTCTGCAGTCCCAGGGGATGCTCCCAGTCCGATGAAACTGAGTCCTGCTGCTACAAGAAGAACCGCTCCAAGATCTAAGGTGATTTCTACCAGTAATGGTGCGAATGAATTTGGGAAGATATGGCGGAAGAGGATACGTGAGTTGCTAGCACCAACACTTCGTGCTGCTTCCACAAATTGTTGTTCACGGATTGCAAGCACCTGACCTCGCATTAAACGAGCATAGGTAGGCCACCAGACGATGATCATTGCCTCCATGATATGGTCGATACTTCGTCCTAATGCTGCCGCGATAGCCATCGCTAAAATAAGGTATGGTATTGCGAGGAAGACATCAGTAATCCTCATCAGAACCTCATCGATGATCCCGCCAAAGTACCCGGCAATCCCCCCTAGGACGATTCCAATCAAGGTTGAGATTGCGACGACAATAATACAAATCCGGAACGATGTTTGAGACCCGTAGATTACCATACTGAAGATATCACGTCCAAAATCATCGGTCCCAAATAAATGCTCTGGGCTCGGGGGGAGTAATTTTTGACTAAACTCGATGTCCCATCGTTCTTCGATGACGGTCGTACCCTGGTCGTTACTGACGCGCACATAAGAAGGGTGTTGACTTGCTAAGAAGGGTGCAAATAATGCGACAAGTATCAAGATAAGAATCAATATCAATCCAATCATCGATAAGAGACTTTTTCGGAAGAGATGGGCCATGAATCTCAGATCTTTGATTTTTGATTCATGTTTTTTTAAGAAATCATCTATGAATTTAACATGCGGTCGTATCTTATCCACCTCCGAGTTTCACTCGTGGGTCAATTACCGCATAGAGGATATCAACAATGAGATTTGCCACAACATAAATAATTGCGACAAGTATCGTAAATCCCATCACTGCGCTGAAATCAAAACCAAGAACCGCTCGTGCAGCAAACCGTCCCATCC
>DATMWV010000015.1:0-3394 GCA_035562195.1 Thermoplasmatota archaeon | reverse complement strand
GAACACAAATTCATCAAAAACAAAAGACCAATGCAAAAGACTGTTGGTTATGCGAAGGGCTTACTGACGAAATCCATCATTTTATCGACTTGATAACAAAAACTCTTGAAGGATATGAGTTTGACACTTTTCTCATAGGCTCAAAAATAGACGAAGACATCCAAGAGAAAGAACGACAGCTCTGGGACCAACACAAGCTTGAAGATGCCGAACCTATCAAAATGGAGATCAACAGAGAAATCGGAAAAATACTTGAACCGCAGCTGAAGAAAACCGTTGATATCCCAAACCCGGACATCATGGCGGTCATTGATACAGCCTATGACCGTGTGGCCTTGCAGATCAGCTCGTTGTTCATCTATGGACGATACCGGAAATTGCAACGAGGGATCCCTCAAACAAAATGGCCCTGCCAGATCTGCTTCGGAAAAGGCTGTAAGAAATGTAATTACACGGGAAAACTCTATGAGGTTACCGTCGAAGAATTAATAGCCAAGAAAGCAGTAGAAATGACCCAAGGGACTGATGAATCCTTCCATGGGAGCGGACGGGAAGACATCGATGCCCGAATGCTTGGGACCGGGCGACCATTTATCCTTGAAGTCAAAAACCCTAAAAAAAGGAACATTGACCTTTGTTTTCTGGAAAATGAGACAAACAATGCGTTAAAAGATATCATTGAGGTCTCCTGTTTACGGTTTTCCAATCGAGAGGAGATTGCTCGTATCAAAGCAGCTGAATTTCAGAAGACCTACCGAGTGACCATTGAAGCAGCCCAGCCTTTGAATAAAGAAAAACTTATAAAGGTGGCTCAGTCATTACAGGGTCAACTCATAAAGCAGTTGACACCTACTCGAGTAGCCCATCGTCGGGCTCACAAGATTAGAGAACGACTCATCTACAACTGCACCATTGAATCGGTAGAGGGTATCATAGCCAGATTAACCCTTGAGACAGAATCCGGCACCTATGTAAAGGAATTTGTCTCTGGTGATAGCGACAAAACTCAACCGAATCTCAGTGAACTCATAGGCATTCCCTGCAAGGTAAAAGAACTCGATGTAATCGATGTCAAGGGGGAATAACAAGATATGGTGAAACGATCAAAAGGAACACGAAGTAAAAGCAGATATATCATGAGAAAAAAACCGCGTACACGCGGGGTCAACTCTTCAACAAGAGCATTACAAGAGTTTGAAGTAGGTACAAGCGTCAGCATTGACATAGATTCTGCGGTACACAAAGGGATGCCACATCCCCGGTTCCAGGGCCGCACCGGAAAAATAGAAGGCATGCAAGGAAACGCTTACCTTGTCGGTGTCACCGTTGGAAATAAACATAAAATACTTGTGGTGCTGCCTGAGCATTTGGGGAGAGTACTGTAGATGGAAACCTCAACCGAAGAAACCGGTAAAATCGTTTCCCTGGCAGAGGTAAAAAATATTCTTAAAAAAATCAGTAAAGAACGAAAAGAATTGCTGTATGAGCAGAAAATAGCGTTTGAACATGCAGAAAAATTCGCGAAACTTTCTGCGAAACAAACCAAGGATTTAATCACAGACCTTATGAAACTTGACCATGTGGACGAACTCCAGGCATATAAAATGGCAGATATTCTTCCACGCACCGATGATGATATCAAAGCTATTTTTGCCAAAGAACGATACACACCAAATGATAAAGAAATAAAAAATATCCTTGAGGTTATTAAAAAACATTCTGTTGAATAGTGGTGGGGGTAGGAAAAATTGGAAGATTATGTCTATGTCTTGGATTACTTGGCAAAAGGACGTGGGGATCTCCCTGCGTTTAAAAGGAATCCTGTTGTCTATGGTATTGGGGAAAGCCAGTATACATTTCTTGAGTTGATACCAAAAAGAGATGCGGTATTTACCACCGGGGAACGGATCTATGTTGGAAAAGACCCAGCGCTCCGAACAAAAATTGAGAAGATAAAAGGGCGGATTAACTTTGAGGATCTCACCTCCACAGCCCATGGGGAACTGCCGTATGTCTTATTAGACATAGTTCATAGCAATGAAGCACGATATGTGAAGTTCTTCAACGAGGCTTCTGCGATATCAACTCGATATCATGTCCTTGAGCTCTTGCCAGGACTTGGAAAGAAAATGATGCTTGAGATTTTGGATGAGCGGAAAAAGAAGCCATTCACTACGTTTAAAGAGATGCAGGACCGGATTGATTTCCTTCGGTCTCCAGATAAGCTTATTTCGAAGCGTATCGAACTGGAGTTATCTGACCCAAATCAAAAGTACCGTATCTTCACTCGTCTGCCGTTAGCTCGTGATCATCAAGATTGAGAGAATGGTAAAACCACGTCTGGGGCAGCATTTTCTTATTGATTCTTCGGTTGCTCAGCGTGAGGTTACCTATGCAGGGATAACGAAAAATGATGTCGTCCTTGAGATAGGCCCAGGGAAAGGGATCATTACTTGTCTTTTAGCCAAATACGCAAAACAGGTTATTGCAATCGAGATCGATAAACGTCTCGTCGAGCAATTACACAGCATTGTTCCTACGAACGTTACCCTGATTTGTCAGGATGCACTCTCTGTCGATTTTCATAGTCTTCCGCGATTTACTAAAATCGTCTCAAACCTGCCATTCGAGATATCCTCCCCGATTATGTTTAAGTTTCTACAGTCTGATTTCACAGTAGCTGTCTTGATTTTCCAAAAAGATTTTGCGGAACGTCTGGTAGCTAATCCTAGGACAAAGGAATATTCACGGCTGACGGTTGGTGTTTCCTATAAAGCGTGTTGTCGGATCTTAGAAACAGTGCCTCGGGATTGTTTTTCGCCAAAACCCAGGGTTGATTCTTCCATTGTTGAGATCATCCCTCATAAGAAACCGAGGTTTACAGTCGATGACGAACAGTTTTTTTTTGAGCTGACGAAACAGCTTTTCAATCATAGACGGAAAAAAATACGATATACGATCAGATCACTTTATGGGAACATCGAACAGCTTCCGTATCTTGAAAAACGAGTTGAGGAACTGACACCAGAGCAAATCGGAGAACTAAGTGATCAATTACTCCCTTATGCATGAGATATCTATAGTATATGTCAAGGAAAAAAATACGGTATCTTCTTTTTAGAGAAACACGGAAACAATGTTCTGTTGAATCCAGCTAAACACACCGAAAAAATCCAGGATCATTAAGATAGCAAAAAACAAGAAAAAGAATAATAAAAGACGCAGCGTAAACCGAAGAAACTGCCATACCAGCAGTAAGACAATAAGCAACACTAGGAAGATAGCCCATAAGGGTATCGATAGTGAAAGAATCTCCATTGCCACCCAGAAAAAGTATCAAATGAACCCATTTAAATATTTGGAAAATATGTGAAAAATTCCATAGTAGAAACAA
>DATMWV010000014.1:0-3807 GCA_035562195.1 Thermoplasmatota archaeon | reverse complement strand
GTATAACCTGTCGTATTACAATATCAAAATAAATACTTCTTTAAAAACATTATCCAAAGAAACAATAACAAGATGGAGGAGACGACTCTTGTAGTCCATCTGAACCTATCTTTTTTTCACCTCATAGGGTCTTTTTTTTATCCGCTCCTGTTTATGGTATTTACAAACAAATACAGGTATCTGTTCACCTTTACTCTTTAATTCCTCAGCCCCTGCATAAAAAAGTGGGATTTCGTTTTTCATTTTATACCCACTTGCACGACACAATCCTTCACCAGCATACTCTCCAGAGTATTCAAAATATTTACAGTCTCTACACATATATTCCTTGATACTTCCGATTCTCATGGTGTCACGTCTCCTTCATGCTTATACCATGTCACTTTTTACGTCTTTTCCTTCCCGGGTCGCAATTCAGAGGATACATTCATAGAGAGCGCTTCCCGGATGAGACTACCAAAATCCCCCTCAGACTTCTCTGTTTCTTCAGCACCTCACCATTTTGGAGAAAGTGATAAAAATAGAATGAGAACTGGATCTGACATTCACATCAGCATGTTAGAGTGTTTTGTTTCTCTTCCGGAAGCGACCAAAGCCTCCTTTCATGTGGACGATCCCACCGATGATGACAGCAAACCCCAGCAGGTACACAAACCAGCACAGGATATCATCCCAGATGACCAGCCAGAGATACTCGTTGACGAAGAATGCTCGATAACTGATCCAATCAGACCAACCATCTTCGACAAGGAACCCTCGGAGGTTATCCATCTTCTCATTGTACACATCCCCAAGTGTCTCAGGAGCAGACCCGTTCGTGGTATACGTCAGGTTCCGCCATTCGATGACCGCCTTGGTCCGATTGATGATCGCATCGAGATGGTTATACTGATAGTCCATGCGGATGTCCGGGGTTTTCTCCCAGGGGAGCCACGCACCGAACAAATCAGGGGTCAACCCAAGGTCCCTCATCCCATTCTCACAGGCGGACAGCTCTGTGATCATCAGTTCTGGGCTGTTCGCATAATATGCATTCAACATATGGGAATGCACCTCATAGTTCCACTCATAATACGGCCCGATCGTCTGATACCCTGAGATGACCACTGCAGGCACAATCAGGATCAACAGCCCTACAAGTATCCACCCGACTCCCTTTCTCAACGTCGCTTGCCTCTCTCTTTTTTAAGAACACGGTCTTGCTTAAAAACATATCTTCTTCCTAAAAAATGGGTAACAGCCGTTCATAATCATCGATCCTACATGATAAAAATCATTGACAGGAGAAGATTCCAATATTTTCTCTGATATTATGAAAGATACGAAACAAAAACAAAGCCCCTTTTCTTCCTTGTTCCTTTCGTACTTTTTATTCCCTCTCATGCAAACATTCTTTTTCCCACCCTGGTTATCCTGGTATCGTGGAAAAGGACCTTGCTGACGAAGTCAAAGAACTGAACAAACGGATCAGTGACCTAGAAAAAATGCTCTCAGTGCTCCTGAAACCTTTGACGGATGTTCGGAAGACGACAGAACGATACCTCAAACTCGCAGGTCTCCTGCTTGATCACGGGGGGTTAACCCCTGATGTCATCCTCCCTGAGCTCAAAGACCCGATCTCAAAAGACATCGTCCGCGTGCTCCTGGAACGACCAAGCCAGAACGTCTCCCAGATCACCGACCTCGTCAAAAGCAGGCGAGGGTCTGCATCACGCCGGATCATCCGAAAGAAGCTTCTGTATCTTGAGGAAAAACATATCATCCAGAAACAACAGCAGGGATCCCGCGCTGTGTACTCCCTGACTCCTGAAGTGATCAAAAAGTGGACACAACTGCTCGGTTTAACTATATAGAATGACCACCCTAACAGGTGTTTGAAAGAAAAATAAATGGAGGTATAATGACTATGAATAACCACGAAGAAATGCCAGACCCACAGAAAATCAAGGAAATAATGGACGTCATCACAGAGAAAGTACCTGGGTTGCTCAAACAACTCGGCGACCTGCTGTACGGACCGAAAAGCGCAAAACAGTTCGCAGAGGCAGCCGCGATCTTCTACAAAGAACTGAAGAACGCGGGAATGACAGACGGGCAGGCCTTCGAGCTGACCCAACAATACATGTCGACCCTGAACCTTGGCAACCTCATGGGAAACGCGATAAAATCCGGCAAAGACTAAGCACGTGCTCAAGAACGAGAATATGACAGAAAAACCAGAGAGGAATCTCCCGAAACTCGTGGGATTCCTCATCCTGATGGTCCCTTCCTTGATCTTCCGGTTCGGAATAGAAGCGTTCCGGTTCAAATCCAAGGCACACAAAGCAGCACGGATCTTCAGAGACGAACTCCACCGACAAGGACTGGACACCACCACGACCCAACGGCTCACCGAATATTACCTGGAAGGAAGCGACCCGTTCAAGCTCCTCAGAGCACTCCGGTGAACCTTTTTTCTTTTTTATTTATCCTTAACAAAGATTTAAATAATCAAGGATATTTAATTCTATTAGAGAGGAAAGGATATAGATGAAAAAATGCTTGGCGATTGGAATCATTGTCTTTTTCATTGGGACGAACATCATACCTACTAGTAATGGAAATAGTAGCCAAAAAGACGACAGCATTCTTCAAATGAACAGATCAATTCCAAGTAACGTGACAATCACCGACACCCTTGGTGATGTTTGTACACTAAATATTACTACACAAGAAACCACCATCGTCACCTATCATCCCGATATCGATGTCGTAAATCTTGATATCAAACAGGCGACATATACACAGCAGGGAACGCAGGCTACCCTAAGTGTACAAGTTGTAGGAATTATCGAGGATAGAGGCCAACTCATTGACTTCTACGAGGAGAATTTTTCTAATTTAAACTTTGTTGAATATGATTTTCAACTAATCACATCAGAGCGATACTATACAATTAGCTACGCCAACCAAACAGGTCGACTCAGATATGGCATAGAGCTAATCAACCTTACCTCCTCTGATTTCTTCGTAGTTGGTGATACGCTTTCAATTTGGTTCTCGTTACTCAATGCAAATGAAACATACAGAGACCTCAGTCTATCATCGATGTTCGTGAAAATGAATATATCTTCAGGGAATCTTTCAGAGTTTGTGTATCTGACAGATCTTGCCCCAAATCTTCCCCTTGAGATTATGGAACCATTTGCACCACCCACGGGTTATGAAGGACAGACTATTCAGTTTAAAGGAAATGTGATACCCTTTACGGGAGTCCCACCCTACACATACCAGTGGGATTTCGGGGATGGAAGTACCTCTACGCAACATAATCCAACACACATCTACACGAAAGAAGGAGTCTATACCTACACATTAACAGTCACTGATAATGCGAGTGCGACCGCAAGTCGGTCTGATAGAATCATCATCCGGGATGTCAAGAAAGCATTCATCGTCGGCTCCTTTACGAATTTCAGCACCGAAGACGATTACCTCATCCTTACGACTGTTGATTTCCGATTGATGGCATTCAAACCATTCCAATTCTCCCATTATGTCGACGGGGAGGAAGTCACTGTCTTAAAAGACACGGTAACGATGCTGATAACCAAACGGTTCATCATCGGTGTGGTGGATTATGTCGTTGGCCTGGAGGAGGACGAATACGGGGAAATCATCATCCCATCAAACCTTGTCAGACCGATAAACATGGGTACAAATCCCTACCAATTTTTTAAACAAATTAAACGGTAACTCTCTTCAACCTCTATCTTATCCTTTATTTCACAAACAATTTGTCCAACAATCGAAAAAATGGGTTTAAAT
>DATMWV010000013.1:0-3410 GCA_035562195.1 Thermoplasmatota archaeon | reverse complement strand
ATTTAAAATTGGATATTCAACAAAAAAGTCTGGGGGAATTGAGAATGAGAACTACGTTAAGAAAGCGTTATTTTTTGAAAAATGAGGAAGCTGTTTCAGAGGAATTCACGGTCCTTCCTGCACTGTCTGTGGTAATGATCGGATTCGCACTCTTCGTCGTCCTCTTAGCCCAAACCTACATCACCTATGCAGATCGTATCGATCGGCTACAGAGTTATCAAACAGCGGATGGTTTGTTACAAAAATTGACGAATCCCGATTGTTTTTTCATCAGGGAAGCTGGTCTTGTTGATCTTAATCTTCTTCAAAACGATACCATGTCCTTACAAAATTTCCTTGAACAGTATACGAAATCAGGGTTGTTTTTTCACTTACAGCTTCACTGGAACGATCAGATCTGGGATTTTCCTGAATCTATGGTATCAAATCCGGATATTCGAATCGCAGTGTCAAAAGAGATAGGCATCTATCTGAACGAAGCACAAACAACCCCGGGGATGTTGACCGTTCTGCTCTGGGGGGGATCTTGAATGAAACACAGGCCTTACCTTGATGATCTGTTTGGTATTTCTATGATGTACGACGCAGTATTTTTTATCATCATGGTGTCCCTTGCAGGAGTAATTCTCCTCCCCGTGTTACGAACAGATATCGCACTGGATACCTCAGTGGACAAACACCGTGAAGAACTCGTTGATGAAACATTACATACCTTCCTTGTGACGCGTGCAGATTTTTTCGAGTACAGATTTTGTGGGGACCTCATCGATGAAATCGCTGGATGCATCGGAATCGATAATGCTTCCGATGGCCTGTATGGGTCTGTTACCCATTGGTTGCTAGCCCATGAACAACATCATAAGACCTATGCGACGCTGCTTGCTGAATACCTTGGATGCCAATTCAGACTGCCGTTCTCCTTTATTGGGACCGATCAAATAAACATATTCGTCGGTGATTTTGAATCACAACTGAGCAATGAAACCGAACGGTTCTTCTCCTCCCTTCTTGGTGAAAAGTATCGATATAACCTTTCCGCATGGTGGCACCCACTCAGAGGAGTGCCGTTTGGGGGTGAGTTTTCCATTGGTGAGCATCCACCGACGAAGGATAGTTATGTTGCGCAAAGTTTTTTCATGATGCCGTACACCCCGGTGTTTTCTCTTGGTAATCATACGATCATCTTTACGAAACATTGGTTGAAGCATCAGCTCTTCGACAACGATGTCGGACTAGGCCGGTCAACAATCCCCGCGATCGCAAACATGACGATTGTTTTTGAGAATTACACCAACAAGCAACCACCGTACGACACAAGGCAGAATGCAACCAGAGCAACAAAGGAGAACCTCAGCGACCTGGTCTATGGGTTTCTTATTGATGGGATTATCAATGAGTCAAACGTGACCGTGTTCCCTGGGATTGTCCATACAACCCTCGAATATGGTTTTGAGAAAATCAAAAACATGACCGGTCAGTTTCTTGATAAAGCGTTGAACGAATCGTTTGGTGCTTCGATTCGGACAATCGATACACTTTTTAGCGGCCTGAATTCAAGTGTAGCAAATCCGCTATCACAGGCAATCCTCATGCAGCTTAACACAACGCTTGGTGAATTGTTTAATGGATCGTTTGATTCTCTAAATGATGCATTTGATGTGTGCGAATCCGCAATCAACCAGCGAATTATTCTCCTGATTCAAGACTCTATTGATTTCTTACTTGAGGCTTTTGTAGATACCCTTTTTGATGTCATGGACACAATCATGGATTTTTCAGAGAAGCTTATCGATTTGTTGTTCGACTGTATCTCTCTGAATAGAGCCGAGGTGATGCTGACTATCTGGATGGTGAGAGAATGATTCAACGAAAATTTTTATCGGACCAGCATGCTCGTATTCCGTTCTCCATCATTGGAGTCTTCCTTTTGCTTGGAAGCAGTGTCACTGCTGTGTACATCACCAGATTGGAACTGGAGAAATCCAAAGAAATAGCCCGTTCCCTGGACATAAATGAAATAGAAAATCTCCTGTACTATTTTGAAGCTGATCTCACAAATGCCTTGAACCTTGCAGGGATGAAAGCATTAAAGGAAATCGGGAAACATCCGGTCATAATATCTTCCATGGGATTATGCCAAGAAATAAATCAGTATCGTGCGAAAAGCATCATCAAAGAGGAGTTAAACGTGTACCTCACAGGTCATTATCTCTACAACATGTTCTCCGATGGCCATTATGCTATCAACGTATTGCTTGAGAATGAAACTCCGATTCCCTCGTTAGAAAACATCAGCCTTGAGACCTGTTCCATGCAGCTGGAAAGATTTTCGATTCCTACGATCGGGCCGCCTGGAACCATGAATTATTCCACGTACCTAGTCGCCTCACTGCCATTGCGTATTGAGATACGACAATTAAAAGAGTACGATTGGGACCTTCTCACGACTCGAACCGTACTTGTGTCTTCGATTCTCACCTCACGATATCCACTTCTTGAATGTCTGATGAACGAATATAATCGGACAATTAACGGCACGTTTTCATCATTATGGACGTACACAACGGTGTCATCGAATCTCTATTCTCTTCTCAGAGGATTCAAACATTACCGCTGTGGACGACCATTGAATGTCATGGACAACCGTCATCTTTCACTGATCCTTAACAGCGGATTACTACTCGACCAAAGTTTGGTGTTTGGCAGTGTTGATCCCCTTGGTCTTGTTGACCTTGCCAGAGAAATAAAACAAACTCTGAAGCAGACACCTTCAGATGCTCTCACAACCTTTAATGATGAGATGGAAGGTGAAGGATATCCTGTTGAAGCTGAAAACCTTTCGAAAGGAAGTGCGAATGCCGATGCAGAATCCCCAATCAACGAATCCATCGACATATCTCCGTCCTTTAATCTCTCAGAAATCGCAGAACGAATCCTTTATACAATCAATAATGCCACCTTCCGTTTTGAGAACGAGGACGGAGAATTTTATGATGAAATCATCCTGTTCGATGATGATGTCCAAACCAATATAAATGAAATGATACAACATCAGGCGAATCAATCCTTTTACTTCACAGGGGTCACGAAACAGCTCACCATGAATACAACAACCCTTCACAACCTGGAAGAAATTATCTCTGAAATGTATCATGATTCGATGTCGATAAGAGTCCTTAACCGCTCTACTCTTACCGAAGTGTGGGGAGATCCTGGGGACGGCTGGGTTGATGGGGGATATTCGCCATGGAATGCTACCGGTATTCTCCCTGTCTCAAAACAGATGATAAAACCACAAAAAGGGCAGGTCATTCCAGGTTGTGCAGTCTATGAGGAACACTATAATGTCTCCTATGAAAGAAACCATTCCTGGTGGTCTTTAGAAGAGCATTTGGTCAATGGCACAACGA
>DATMWV010000012.1:0-3845 GCA_035562195.1 Thermoplasmatota archaeon | reverse complement strand
AAGCTATATTATTCTTATGAAACTAGGAAATATCCGTAATACTATCAGTACAATACTGTTTCATCGAACACTGGCGACATCGTCCTGGCTCGTGATGATTTCGTTTTACAACACCGCTCCGTAGTGATGCTCGCATGGTTTTCATGACTGATTCGAGTTCAAAACGTAATTTCGGGTCAAAACGGATTGTATAGGGTACATTATTATACACAAGGATCCCCTCTGGGACAAATACCCCTGATGTGTCCTCAAGGATCTGGCAATAGGCAGCGAGCTGTAACACTTGACTCTGATGTGGATGCGGTCCTTTTCCTGATTTGACTTCAACAGGAATACACTGGTTCTCTTTTCTTATAATATAATCTGGTTTTCCTGTGAGACGAAAACGTCCTGAGAAGAGAGGTGCTGCTGGGACATTGAGATCAGAATAGAGGATCAACCCATCGGGGATTCCATAGGATTTTTTTTTCGTTTTTACAGACCATCGTATCCATGCCGCTGACGTAATCAGAAGAATCGCACCAATCATCAGAATAATGCTGACAAACAGGAAATCTATAGGATCGCCTCCATAACTATAAGCAGAATCGCGATACACAACACCAGCAAACCAAGGATCGCGTACCATCGTGCAAAGCGGATTCTTGTCTCAAAACCATCGATGGTGTCACCCAGTGTAACATGGATTTGTTTTCCTGATTCGAGATATGGTGATTCTGGTTCATAGCCGCAACGTTGCAACAACCAGGCACATGAGCAATAGTGATACTGGCCGATCTCAGATGCGGTTAACACATCGGATTTCTTAAGCACCTTTTGTTTTCCCATCGCGTCTCAATGATGGGATGTCGCTATTTATAGCTATATGGGGGGTAGCTGAAACAATACCGTGGGGTTGTTTGGTTTTTCCCAAACGTTTTCAGACACTATATAAGGACTGACAGATATAACCAGAGTTATACTAAGATGTGATCGTTATGGAAAAGAAAACCACTCAAATAACAGGAATATTGATTGTAAGTCTGCTGGTGTGCGCAAGTCTTGTGGCAGTCATAACTCTTTCGCCGCTGGACAAAGGAGCCTATACCTATAAATTAAACACATTCGAATCATATGACGACCTCCGTTCCTTCCTGGAGAAACGCTTTGCTGCCGGGGGAAGCCAAGGACGCTTATATGACTCACCAAATGTTATGTTTTCAAAAGAATCAGCCGGGAATGATGCATCAGCCTTAGGTGGTGAGGCGCCTCCTTCCTATTCAACAACGAATGTGCAGGTCGTTGGTGTTGATGAGCCTGATATTGTAAAGACCGATGGAACCTACTTATATGTGGTCGCAAATCAGACGGTTTATATCATCAGAGCATACCCGGTGTTCGAAGCAACGATTCTAGCCCAGATTAGAATCACAAATGTCAGTATCAGCAATATTTTCATCCGTGGTGACCGCTTGGTGGTCTTTGGAAACACTGGTGGTTATTACGGCTATCCTCTTCTCGAACGTGATATGAAAGTGAGTGCCATCAGCCAGGATATGTGGTGGGGTGGTATCTCACAGACTGCTGTCAACGTCTACGACCTCAGCGAACGAGCAGCGCCAGTTCTAGTCAAGGAGATCAGGATTGACGGTGGCTACTTCGATGCACGTTTGATCGATGAATATGTCTACCTGGTCGCAACCGAATACACCTATAACATTCTCTATGCTGTTGATGATACGAACTATACCCTAAACGTTCCTCAGATCAGTATTGATAACGAAACCCAAAGCATCTCTGCAGAGGACATTTACTATGTTGATGTCCCAGAGCTTTCCGACACCATGACTCATGTGATATCATTGAACCTTGATACCAATGATGTGGTGGAGAAAAGCTTCATGCTAGGCAGTTCCCAGACGATGTATGTGTCACGAAACAACATCTTCCTCGCATCACTCCATTACCCCTACTACCCTCTACTTTACAGAACGGGTGCCGAAAGCAGCTCAGCCGATGACCAAGAGACAACCATCCTGCATAAGATCTCCATTGACACCGGTGCTGTGACCTACATCGCTCAAGGTGAAGTCCCTGGTCATATCCTGAACCAGTTCTCCATGGATGAGCACAACGGCTTTTTCCGGATTGCAACCACCTCAGGGAACAACTGGATGGAAGGTTCCCAGACGAGCAACAACATCTACATCCTTGACGACACTCTCCAACAGATCTCAAAGATTGAGAACATCGCACCAGGGGAATCCATCTACGCAGCTCGGTTCCTTGGGGACCGTGCGTACCTCGTCACCTTCGTCCAAGTCGATCCTCTCTTCACCATTGATTTATCCGACCCATATAACCCACGTATCCTTGGTGAGCTGAAGATCCCTGGGTACTCCGAATACCTGCATCCCTATGATGAGACCCATATCATCGGGATCGGAAAAGAAGTCGACCCAAGCATCGGAGCTGATTTGGTACACACACCTGGTGCAATCTACTACACCGCGATCCTTGGCTTGAAGATAGCGTTATTTGATGTCAGCGACATCGAACACCCCGTCGAACAAGCAAAGATCGTCATCGGCGACCGTGGCACCGACAGTCCTGCCCTCTACGACCACAAGGCGTTCCTCTTCGACAGAGAAAAACAACTGCTTGTCATCCCGGTCAGCCTCTATGAGATCACCCAGGATGTAAAAGACAGATACATCGAAAGCCAAGGAACCGAAGATCTCTGGGGAGAATACACTTTCCAGGGAGCGTACGTGTACAGACTCAGCCTTGAGGACGGCTTTGAATACCAAGGACGGATTACCCATCAGACCTCTGAACAGATGCAATATTCGGAAGACTACCTTTGGTACTGGGGAACCTCCAGCACCGATATCACCAGAACCATGTTCATCGGTGATGTCCTGTATACAATCTCCGATTCGATGGTTAAGATGAACAACCTTCAGGATCTCAGCGAATTATCCAGCATCAGCCTGTCGTAGTTCATACTGAAGCGCAGATGAGAGAGGGGAGCCTCCCTTCCTTTCCTCCTTCTCCTCCCTTCTTCCCTCTCTCCTCACCTTTCTTTTTTATTTTTAAAAAAATGAGTTTTCATTAGTGATTACTCGATACAAGGTCTCCGGAAAACCTATTAAATGACAACGGATGAGGGTGTCCTGGGTGTACCACATGACGACGACACTTGGGATACGACGAGAAGATAAAAACCGCTGGGAGCAACGAGTACCCCTGATTCCTGAGCATCTCTTCGAATTACAAAAAAAACACGGGATTAAGACCGTTGTACAACCCTCGACTATCCGAGTCTTCCCAGATACCGACTATCAGAAGGTCGGCGCCCTGGTTCAAGAAAGCCTTTCGCCAAGCTCTGTTGTTTTTGCGGTAAAAGAAATCCCTCTTGCCTATTTTGAGAAAAACAAGACCTACGTGTTCTTCTCCCATACCATCAAAGGACAAAAACATAACATGCCGATGCTGAAAAAAATGATGGAGATGGGATGTACTTTGATCGACTATGAACGGATCGTTGATGCAAAAGGAAACAGACTGGTGTTTTTCGGAAGATACGCTGGTCTTGCTGGTATGGTTGACACGTTATGGACATTTGGACGACGTTTACATTCAGAGCAGATAGACACCCCGTTCAATAAGATTAAACAAACAATTCATTACAAGGATTTAGCAGATATAAAAAAACATCTCACCGTCGTGGGAAAAGAAATCAAAACCAAGGGTCTACCATCTTCGTTGACACCTTTGATTATCGGATTTACTGGATATGGTCACGTCTCAGTCGGTGCGCAAGAAATCTTAGATGTACTCCCTGTGAAAGAAATACAACCAAA
>DATMWV010000011.1:0-2040 GCA_035562195.1 Thermoplasmatota archaeon | reverse complement strand
AAAAGAAGCTCTGCTTCTTTTCGTAGTGCAGTTGCAAAATCAAAGGCTAATTGTTTTTCATCGTGATAGAATGAATCAACAGAGGATTTTGTCAGGGTATATGGGCCGGTGAGGACCCCGATGAGCATGACATGTCTGGGGAGGAGTCGTTTCGTGTAGATCTGATCGGGTACGATAATAGGAGCATGGTGTTCAACGTGTCCAATAATCTCTGTTCTTTGTCGTATTCTGCATCCTTTCAATTTTCTTGTGAATAACTGGATAAAAGGATCCCGTGTTTGTCCATCTGAAATGTAGGTGATGCCTGCTGCTGTCATGTCATGGACTGCTTGTTCAATGTACTGCATCCAGGAAGTCTGTTGCTCAGTGAAATAATCGTTCATCAGATCCTGGGTATTTATGGAGATTGGATATGACCCGATGACGCTAGTGTGTACATTTTGCTTCATTTGAGCAGTTTCCTCCGTGGATGTGATGCGACAGGGCTGATGCCGAAATAGTTCTCTGTATACTCGGAGACGAGGATATCCTGCCATGCGATGAGGGGTACAACGAGTTCAGCGTTCTCCATAGGACCGAATATCGCATAGTCCCCCCCAAAGAGAGGGATGGCGTTATTGGAGGCGACATCCACTGTTTTTTTTGCGAAAGGAAAATCGTTTAACCATCGTGATTTCTCAACGACGTTATGAATCGCACAACCCGTTGGTAGACCGTATTCCTCCTTTATCACTGGGAGAGCAGCGATGGCAGCACCACTATTCTCACCAGGGGCAAGAGCAGCAGTATCGATAAGTGTTTTTTCGATTCCTATTTGATGAGCAAGTTCAAGGAGGCCGGTTTCAAGGAGATGAGCTCCGTTTTCTAACACCTCTATTTTCCCATCAGGGGATTTATCTTTTGGGTTAAATGCGACAATGATTGCTGCTTCTGGGGTATATGTTCGTAACGCTTCGTTTTCTTCCTTTGTCATCCCGATATGGATCGAGTTATAGATTGTCCGTGGGAGTAATTTTCTGCTGGCAAGCTGTTCTAAGGTTTGAATCTTTATGGACGGCTCGATGATATCGATGGAGATGGGATGTTTCTTTGGAACTACTTTTTCTATAAAGGAAAGGATCGGTTCGATATACTCGACTTTTCGGATGAAAAAATCAGGTATGACGGGGACTCCTGTCTGCTTGCTACATTCATAGCTTTTCTGCAAGTGTCGTTTTGCATCTTCAAAATCAGGTTCCCCTTTGAAGAACAGTCCTCCGAAAAGAACCGTCGGGTACATCCCTGGTTGCCCTCCGATTGATATCCCGGAGATGTCATATGTTTTTTGTTCTTTTGTAAACGAAAACATTTATGCGCCTCTTTTCTTTATTTTTCCTAAATAATCGATAAGAATCCTTGAATGTAACGCTCGGTTGTCGGTGAGGTTGACGGTGGCCTGGGGTTTCAATCGTATCGCGATGTATGGTTCTCCAAAAGATGGCGGGGATTTTCTGATGCAGTCAGTAATGATTTCATCGATTTTTTCTTTTTCTTTTTCCCCGATGAGGTCGATAACCGTCATCTGCGCTTGAAACCTCTTGATTGCTTCTTCTTTTAAGTTTTCTATATAAGGAATTGCGCCAGGGGCATGAATGATACGATGATTGTGGTCTATCCCGTTTTTATATAAGGCAATCAAGGAGGAACCTGAACGGTGTCCTCTGATGTCATCCCCACAGATGACGAGAAATCGGATCCATGGGTTTGAGATGGTATTTGCTATAATTTTTTCTATGCCTATGTTCTCTGTTTTTAATGACCCGTAGATTGCGACATCCTCGGGAGGGGTGTATTGTATATTGAGGAGTACGACAGCGACGCATCCTTGTGGTGCACAGGCGGTGAATTCTCCACCCCAGGGATAGTACTCGTCGGTCATCGTAGAGTCTGCCTCGTTACGATAGCGTAATTTGTTTTGCTGATTTTAAGCTGTCGGAGTGACTTGGTAGACGTCAAGGTCTTCTCCGTCATATCGATGAGAGGCGATAATTTTTGCTGATA
>DATMWV010000010.1:0-8846 GCA_035562195.1 Thermoplasmatota archaeon | reverse complement strand
CCGCAAGTAGTGTTATTGTCTCAGAAGAACTACGCCTTGATGAATCCTGGAAATGTCAAGTCATCCCCAATGACGGATTGTTTGATGATGTCTTCGCAGAGTCCATTATATTTATCATAAATTATGGTGGAGGCGGATAGGAATGAACAAAAAAATTCCCACAGCAGGGATAGTAATGATGCTGGTGTTTGTCGCATTTGTCGCTCTAAGCCCAATCTCGGTGCAAGCTGGATCATATGATGGGTATGACCTTGCAGTTGCTTTGCTGGCAGATCCTTCGACGCTGATCAGCTCTCAATATTGGGATAGAGATACCGCAGGACATCGACTATCTACGGCTCTTTCCTCACGGGGCAATCTAATCCCGACCGATGGATCGACGTTTGCCATCTTTAGCACAGGACGAGCAGATCTGGTGTACGCCACTTCGAATGGATTGTGCCCAGGCAGTGAACGTGGAAACTGGTTCCAAGGCGGACAATATGGAACCCCGCGAGACGAAGCAAACCTCCAACTCCAACTGCAAGTCCCAGCATATATGCATTACCTCTATTATGACCTACAATTCTTCACAGTCGAATACCCTGATTATATTGGAACACAATATAACGATCAGCTTACGATTACTGTTAACTCACCTTCAGAGGGGGTGTCTTCGTACATTATTAACGTCAATGGCGGTGACTTCGTTCTTAACGCCCGTGATACAGCTCTCCTTGGGACGGGGTATAATTTGTTTGCGCAAAGTAATGATCCTTCCGGAGTTGACTGGCTGCAGGCGACACAGAATTCCAATGGAGCAGATGCTGGGGCATCCGCACTCATCGGACGTGAACACCCGGTATCCCCTGGTGAAATTATCACCTTCATTATTGATATGAAGGATGAAGGAGACAATCAATTCGATAGTATGGCCTTTTTTGATAACCTCCGATTTTCAGGGTACGCAAGGACTGATATCATGGCACGAAAAACAGTTTTAGATCTTAACGGCAATCTTGTTGAATGTGAGGATATCCTTGAGTATTCAATAACTCTGAGCAATATTGGAACCGCGAATCAAAACAACAACCCTGGTCCTGAATTTGAAGATAGTATCCCTGCCAACAGTCAATATGTACCTGAATCAGCGACCGCTGGGTCTGGAACTATCTTGTATAATGCAGGAAGTAATAAAATCCAATGGGATGGTAGTATTTCTGCCCAAAGCAGTGTTGCGTTAAAGTTCCGGGTGAGCGTTAATACAGGTTTAATGAATAATACAAAAATTTCAAATCAGGGAGTCATCCATTGGGATGAAAACGAAGATGGAATCAATGATAAAAACGAACTTACTGATGATCCTACCGTAGACGATGGTGTAGACCAAGATGGAGACGGATTTACAGGAGATGATGATCCGACAGTTGTGAGCATCTGGTCGTACGAGGCACCGACCATTCTGACAGAAGATTTCGCAGGGGTAGAAGATATCGTTGGTGGCAAAGCACAAAACTCATACAACGGTCAAATTTGGTTTGCTACCAGTTCTCAGTCTGCTGAATCCAATTTCGAAGTCTGCCCCAGTTATCATTTTATGACTGCGAAGTCCTTTAAAACCAAACTCCGATCCATAAGCGGTATCCAATACTGGAACTATAGCTTCGCGACTTTTAACAGACAGATAAACACATGGGAGGTGTGGTTCGCCTGTGGGAACGGTAGCGAACCAGCAGATCTTTACTTAAATTTCACAACAGCAAGTGGGAATGACATTACCAAAATTAAATTTGAATATGTCTTTGTCGATGATATTCCACAGTCCTGTAATTATCAAGTAAAAATGAGTGTGAAAACGCCTTCTGAATGGATTCAGTTGCGTTCCGATTGCCCAAATGGATATCTCTATAACGGGTGGTATCGATTACGTATTGAGAAGAATGGTGCTGCAGCGATGAATTATTCGCTCTCCAGGAGTGGTGTAGGAGTAACAGATCTTATTTCTTGCCAAAATCTTGGTTCACCGTTTAGCAGCCTTGCACGTGTCGAATGGCGTTCGACGCTAAATCCTGTGGTCAGCCCCATTATTTTCTGGGATGAACACACCGTTAGTCTCATATCAATTTGATAATATGGTGAAAAAATATGGTGCGAGAATTTACACGAAATATGTTTGTTATGCTAGTGTCGATCATGGTCGGTATCACCATTATTACGTACTTCATCGGTGATATCATCAGTCAATCAAGAATAGACAATATCACCCTCGAACATGTCACGGAGATTAGTGACATTAACAGCAGAAATGAGAATTTCACTGATTTCTATCTCCAAGGTGCTGTAAAAATGGATTCTGCAAGGGAGGTTCGAGAGGTCGCCAATTATTTTTTTGATTTTGCGTTGTTCTGGTTTAATACCGCTTTAGCCAATCAAAGTAAGAATCTCACCAACCTCTGTATTGATAATTGTACGAATGCCATGGAAAAATACCTCACCGCTCATCAGAATTTCGGGAAATCCCAACCCTATTTCATAAACGCACGGAATTATACAAATAACTCACGATACCTTGAGATCTTGGGGTACTACATCGGTTTTTCTAGTGCAGGTCAAAACATCACGATGCTACGGTACAATGCAAGCTATTATCTCCGATGCGCAGCAGAAAACCTTTCCTTCGGTAACATGGCACTTGTCGAACTACTCATGGAAAACTTCACAATGGTCGAACAGGAGTACCAAGAAGAAGTCCAGAAATATCAGGAATATCGGTACCAGATCGATGGATATATCTTCTTCAGCACTATCCGAGAGATCCCAGACATCCAATAATGATTTCTGCTTTTATTGCGGTTGTAGCGGGTCTTTTCTTTCTTTTTTACTTAAACCCGCTCTTCCAAAAAATTAATGAAAGAGAAGTGATTACCCCCAACAACAAATAATTCTTTGCCCCGGTAGTGTAGTGGCCTATCATGAAGCCCTGTCGAGGCTTCGACTTGGGTTCGAATCCCAGCCGGGGCGCTTTATCCTTCTTTTTTTTATCGGATGATAAGAATCATCATCTTTGTGATAATCGTATATTCCTCTAGGAAATTGTTATCGTTATCATATGCAGATGCCTTTATTTTGTAGATCCCGAAAGGAACCAGCAGGTTTGCAGAGCACCCATCGGAAAGATTCGTATCTTCAAAGGTGAATTCCTTTTTCAAAAACGTTTGCGTTGCAACAAATTCCACAGATGTTGCATCCTCGGTGACTCCTGGGAGAATGACATACAGCATATCGTTGGACACGGCGATCGAAAGACCCAACGTAACAAGGGATTTCACCGGACCTATTTTTGGGTTATTGAACCAATAGATGTACCCTGTGTCGAAGATCCCATAATCGGGGCACAGGATCGTTTTACGCTCTTCAATGCTGTTTCCTGCCTTATCCCATGCCTTAATATGAATATCATAGGTCTCACCACGATCTGCGGTGAAGTTCCAATCAAACCAAACCCTTGATTCCCCATTGAACACCGTATCATAGATCTCCTCCTCATTCAGTTGAATGGTCACCCGGTCAACTCCAGAACCCGAGGTGTACTCTGTCACTGTCCCATTGATGTGGACGTTGCCTTCAGAGATGAGCGCGGGTGGTTTGTTCAAAGTGATCATAGGTGCAGTCGTATCGATCTTGATTCCCTCAACCCGATGATGTGGAGTCTCCTCGTTGATCGAGTCATTAGACCAGAATTCAATATAGTTGTTCGGTCGTTCTGAGATGATGATCGGCGGGGAGTCAGGGTTGTAGATCTCGACTCCAAAACCATTGATATCATAATAAGTCGTGATGTTTACAGGGTCACTATCAACATCAACTACGGTGAAACGAGCCATGACTCCAGTCACATACCAGTTGTTATTCCCATTTGGATCTGCAGGATTTAACATGATATCGGTCGATGGGGCATAGATATCTTTTCCCACGAACGCAGAGATATTCCATGTATCAAGCAGTGGTGTTGCCTGTGCTGATGAACGCGTAAATGTACCCCGCAACCGGACCGCTGATGCATTCACATCTGATATGTTCTGACCGTTCTGGACGTCTGCTTTGAGAACCATTGTTGCGTTCTGATCCATGATGTCAAACACGATCATCGTTGCTGGTGGGAGGGTATCGGTAAAGAAAAACCAACGCCACTCACGGAACATCTCTGGTTGGATTGGAACTGACATCAATTGTGCCTGCATGATCAGCTCTTCTTCACCCCCAATACTACTTGAGATGTTTGCAGAACCAATCGATTGCGCAGAACGCCAGACATACTGAAAGACATCAGCGTATTGACTGACGACATCCCGTTCATCTTCCCAGGTTGCAAACACTCGCCCTGCTCCAACCGCAAGGTCATTCCAATCAACATTCTGCGACGATCCATCGGAAAGCTCCTGGCGACTTGTCATCACTGTACCATTGGCAGCAATCAACCGCCCATAGATATCCTGGTTCCCGACGATCGTCCCATCATAAGAGATGAAAAACATCGTGTCAAAATACGGCACTGAGACACTTCGGATAAAACTCGTCCCAGATTCTATGATGTAATTGTTTTTAATGACAGCAACGGTTTTATTGTAGATTTTACCCCAGATGTTTCCATCATAGCTCTCACGACTCGTTGGATCTACACTTACATCTCCATCGTTCCACGTCACACAATAGCGCTCTGACTTGGAATTATATGACACTGCTGGGAACATATAATCCACTGTCCCTGTGCCGGTCGCAATGGTGATACGAGAACCAAGACGATTCCCATTTGAATCATACCGGTATGCATAGAGACTGAACGGGCCTTGAGATGCGTCAGGACCATCCTCAAAGACGATAAAAAAATTTCCTAGATCATCTGAGCACATCCAGGGATTACCCTGATAATCGGTTTCATAGGCTATTGGGAAATCAGCTCCAACAGGGTATCCAAGGGAATTATACAGTCTTCCCCGGATGTCATAATCATCATATCCATTTCGTGCATCAGCCCAGACGACCAAGAACCGGTTACTTTGGTTGTCGTAGGTGACCTGCGGATCAAATTGTCCGTTGGTAGCTGAACAGATTGAAAAACGCATTTGAACAGTCCCGTTTGGATATAAGAGTGCTCCTTTGATGTCTGCATCATACCGATTAAGTGGTTGATTCGCAGGGTTCTCCTCCCAGACAACGAAATATTTCCCAGCACCAAACGCATTACAAGGGTTTTCAGCATGATACGAAGGATCCCCTGGAACAGACACATCGATGTCGGTGTTGTTATCCGGGATGGGGTTTCCTCCATCATTATCATAGGTTCTCCCATGGATCACACACGGGATCGTCCGTTCATAATTCGGGAGAGGCAAATCGATATCTTCTGGTCCGATTCGTTCTTCCCATGTGACAAGAAATCTGTTGAAGCCATAGATGACATCAGGATCCCAGGCGCCCTCAGTGGCTGATTTGAAAGAAACCATGGTGTCCGGGTGATCCCGATCTTGCCATGAAAAAATTGAGGGAAAACTACTTTGATCGTTCGCGGTAGGGTTCCCATAGAACATATACAGCGTGGTCTGTCCTGGGGGTAACGTAGGTATTTTAACAAGGGTCTCACAGGTGATCCCATTGAAGCGACTATATATATAATATGGAAGTTGGACCCCGGTCGTATCGGTGAAACGTACATCATCAAAATCAGATTGCATGTCGGTGTCGTACTGCACGATGATGTGTACGTCATACTCATGGAAAGTCTCTTGTCCATTATTGAGAACAATAATTGGCCTCATCCGCGTGAAAGTCGCATCTATCCATGCAGGATAGGTGTTTTCCATACCCACTGTTCCTGTCGTTGTGTCAACCAGAATGTTCGTGGAGAGCGTCTGATCAATTTTGGTTGTATTCAAAAACTCGTCCTGCCAGACCTCAATAGACCCGCTTCGTACACCTTCAAAGTTCATTGGGTCAATCGCACCTTGCTTGTCCTGTTGTTGCAGCATGCTTTGACCGAATGTTGCTGCAAGCAGCAGAGGTATCACAAGGATGCAGAGTCCTAGTTTTGCTTTTTTCTCCCCCATGTCTATTCCCTAGCCCCATGGTACAGTGTACCATTGACCGTTCCAAAGGACTTGCAATGTCCAATCCCCCGGGATCGGTTCATCTCCAAGAATCCAGATGCGGACAAGAGTTCCGTTCACTGAATACCATTGGATGGTTCTGGTTATTTCTATGAAATGTTCACCTATCAATCGGAATCCATACTTGTAATCCCCGGTGTGTTGAGGGTCATATCCGACCTCAAGGCTGAACTGGTCGCCTAATGGTTGTCCAAAGGTATAGACCGTGAAATGTCCTGTATCACCAAGCTCCCAGGAAAGTTGGAGTCTGCGTGTCGCGTTTATTGAGACATTCCCATGGATTTTAAAAGTGTCACTTGCGGTGTTGACAAAGGTCACTGCGACAGCTTTGTTGAACTGCAGTTCAAGAGAACCTGATTCTCCGACATCGATATCCGCACTGACCGTGAACATCTCTCCTGCGAGATTCACCCCGATATCGACATCGGTGAGTCGGAGCAGTCTCCCAGACCATTCGAAATTCGTTATCTGCCCATTGAGATAATCCCATGACATGATAAAATGGTCATCGGTTTGGATCCCGAAACCGATATGGAATAATTCTGTTCCATCGTCAACGACAGAGATCGTGTTATGGAACAACTGTCCTCCTGAGGTAATCAGACCAAGTTCGACATGCGTGTTGGTCTGTGTAGGCAACTGCCAGAACAATTCAAGGTAATTGTTTTTAAATTCAAAGGTATCATCCAAGATCCATCCATCATGTGCGATGGAGAAGGAAAGCTGTGGATTTCCACTACCGGTATCGCGTGAAAGGATAATCCGTCCGCTCCGTTGTTGTCTGTCAACATCCCAGGAGAGCTCAAGATTTCTGTTCCGAAGCTCAAGAGCTTTGGTAAACGTCCAATTGTGATATTCAATAATCGTAGAGATAGTCATGATGCTTTCAGAGTCTCTGGTGATATTGAAAAACCCAGTGTTGTTGATGAGGTCGATTTTCCATTTCATCTGCACGAAATTATTTTTCAATTCGAACGATTTTGTCACCGTCATGTCTTGATACTGCAGGGAGACATTCAATGTTCGGACCTCATCAAGTCCCCGTATTACCGTGATGTTCCCAGTCCCATTCAGCAGATTCACCCAGCTTTCTACCCTTATTTTTCTTGGAAAATTCTCCAGTGATATGAAGGGACGTTCGTTTCCAAAGAACGATAACGAAAGACGTCTGACGTCCTGTGACATATCCAGCTCAGCGAAACTTGAAACGGCAAGATCCCCAAGTGTCCCGATGCTAAGACCCCATGATGCAGAGATCCGTTCAGGGAGACCATCGACGCTAAAGCAGACAAGATTACCATTTTGAATGGAATCTATCGAATATGAAATATTATACGACCGGTCGCTTTCATACAGAAATTCCCGGGATCCAAAAATCGTCAAATCAAAATTCATGTAGCTTGGTAAAGGGTCAAGCATGATGCTTTGGATGATATCATCAAGTACTCCACCTTCAGCACGCAACGATATCTTTGTCTGAACACCTGCGCTTCTTCCAAACTCATAGCTGATTTTTGCTTCACGAGGTATCGAGGTGATTGTCAGTTCTGTTGCTGGCTCAAACGCAATAGAATAAGTACGTTGGAAAATCTCATCTCCTGTGCTATCGACGGTAAGGTAGCTTGTGAAAAAGGTAAGTTTCGATCCGCTTTCAATGTTCTCTGGTTTAATCGATAAACGGAAGACACGAGGATCACTGATGCTGTCTCTTCCGATATACACAGTTGTGTTGATGTGATTTGCCCCCCCATCTCCTGTTTGGGAGAGATACCCTACCTTTGTTGCAAAATACGGATTATTGTCCTCTAACGGTTGACCGCCCTCAAGCATGACAAAAGGAAATCGTATTTCGACTGAGACTTCGTATTCTTTAGAGGTGTCACAGGTCGTGATGATGTTGCATTTTGTCTCAATGACTTTCTCGGTGTTGTTCATTATCTTTGTGCGAATAAATCGCAAATCAACGTTCGTATCGTCTTTACTTTGCATTGAGATACTAAATTGTTTCGATTCACCAGTGTTCAACATGGATGCAAAATCAGTCATACCAAGCTGTAATGGTGTGTTGATGGTTTCGCCACCATCATATTTGGTATTTACCCAGACACCAAAATCCTCTCGACCGACTTTAAGATACAGCACTTTTATTGAGTCAGATGCAAGCTCATGGTCCGTCTCATTGTATGCGAATACTGTGATAGTGTACAATCCGGAGGAAAGACTCATGTCGCTTCCTAAACCGTCCAACGTTCGATAATCCCATCGAATCGTCTCCCAACCGGTCAATACCTGTTTTGCAACAAATTTCACATGATGGACATCGTTGTAGATGGTTTCGAGGTTGATGCTGCGACCAACCACGACTGCGTACTTGAGCCCGAACATACTGGCAAACGTCATTTTGATTGGTTGGAGTTTAAAGAGGTACAGAAAGCCTGCCGCTGGGTTTACAATGGTTATGGATGGATCATTGTTCAACGAATTTTTAGTTATATATTCTTGATGATTTTGTAATGGAGTACTAGGAGTTATTATTCTTCCGGTATCGTATCCGAAAGCGCCTACTGAAACCAAGGGCGAACAAACTAGACTTATAATAATTAATAATACTATTTTTTTTCTCAACACGATTCACCTCTTCATTATCTTTGGTTATCCCCGTTAGTTAGATGTTTCTTTTATATATAACGATATCGGTTTATC
>DATMWV010000009.1:0-2335 GCA_035562195.1 Thermoplasmatota archaeon | reverse complement strand
TTATGGAACCCTTCAAATTAAAATTCAGAAAAGGATAGATCCGCTCATAAGAATGAAAATTTTTTGGTTCTGTTTAACAAATGTATTAGCGTGTTTAATGAATGTATCAGAAATTATATTTAAATGAACAACCTAAACAGTTTTAGGTGAAACAAAAAATGAAAGGAAATAAAATAGCAATCGTCGGAATGTGCGTATTAATGATTACCAGCGCTCTTAGCATGGTAATCGCCCAAGCAGAAGACACAGACAATGGAACAACAAATGCAAATGGAGGAATCTCCTCAGATACAGGTTTCTGGTATCCTACCATGGGCCGTTTTTTCTATAACCAGGGATCTGTTAGAGGCAGCTATGTCCATTTCACTATCGATGAAAACACAGGCACCATAACAGAGTATACGGTGAAATTAACGATCTACCCAATGGGCTGGTATGGTTCATTTAGTAGTAGTAAACCACTTTGGAATATCGATACCAATTCAAATAATATCACGTACGAAAATATCACCATATTCAACTCGATACGTATCACTGGTTTTCAACCAACAGCAACCCCAAACGCGTTTGCGGATTATCTCATATTCCAAGGAGCAAACACACTCATGAGATTTTTTGACCAAGAAGGAGGAACCATCCACGTCGCCTCCAGTGATCGTAGCACGAAAATAACCTTCGAAGTCCCAGATGGATCTAATGTCTCAACATTTCCTGACGACATCTACTCCATACTACCAGTAACAGATGACAAAACAGAGGAAAACAACAATACCGGAACATCCGAACAACCAAACTCTCCGGATTCTGGGTCGTATCCTTGGCAAACCATATGGATAAAATCCAATACGACAACAACCTCAATAAATAGCTATAACGGAACAGCCACGATAAACGGACAGACCATAGAAGTCGAGTTGAGCCCCTACGGGTACCTTGACATCTACACATGGGTCGAATACCCAGCCCCACCCTTGGTAAATGATTTCTGGTATGATGATTTAAACATCACAGACGGCCAACAAATCATCGAAGATGCAAAAAACAACGGAATCATCTCCGCAGAAGGATGGGTCACAAACGATCCAACAATGGTACCACCCCCGGAGGAACAATCCACCGACTGGGAGCAAGTAAAAATCGCAAATACCGCAGCAAACAATTATTACACCTATGATGACCCGACCTTTGAGATGACGTTTGGCAATCTGGATAAAAACGGTGTCGATGTCGTCGTCAATTCACAAATACCAACCGGTAGAATCGTCATCATCAACGTTGACAAAGAAGTCATCCAAAACACCTCTGTCGAAGAGCTCCTCGTCAGCATCGATGATTCTAAAATCAACAAAGTAGCAGCATTAGAAGATTTAATGGAAAAAGTAGAACAGAAAGATGCGGATGGCGCATACTACGCACTTTCAGGTGAGCGACTCACCACAGTGTTCGTCTACGTGCCTCATTTCTCCACTCATACAATCTCTATTAAAAGCCTGACGTCCGGAATCGCCGCGGTTTCCAATATCATCCTACCAATAATCCTCTCCGCGGTTTTTCTTTGCCTCCTGATCGGAGGGATTATCGTAAAAAAGAAAAAACAGCAGGATGATTTCTAATCATCCTGCCTCCTTCCCCCTTTTTTTCGATTCAAACGAAAAAAACCTGAGGTAAAATAACTTAAACAACCATCAAGATTACATAAACAAGAAGGCCTGACCTATGAACGAAATAGAACTCTTCCTCCGATTCTCATTTCTTGGTTTATCAACCTTGATAAGTATCATCTCCGTAATTTCCTTTCTCAAGACCAAAGAAATAAAAATAGCATTTGCCACGATAGGGTTTTTGCTTTTCACCTTCGAAGGATTACTGGTTTCAATAGGAATCTTCTCATCAACTGTTGAACAGTTCGTCACCACTAATGTGCTCATAGGAGCTACATTTGTTTCGTTAATTTTCTTCTATCTCTCCATCCTGAAACGCTAGGTGCCAGCAATGGACCACGAACTACTGAACTTATCCAGACGTAAAATGATTTTTCATCAAATCTCAAAGAACCCGGGAACCTACATAAGAGAAATGGAAAAAACACTTTCCTTAAGCCTAGGGGATTTACAATATCATCTTCAACAACTTGAAAAAGCCGAACTGATTTCATCACATGATGATGGACGAAGAAAACGATATTATGTGAAAACCGAGGTGAACATTTTTGACAGAGAAATTTTATCATTTGTAAAAATGAGAACACCACGGAGAATCATCATCTTTCTTCTGTTACATCCTGAGTCAAGTTTCAAAGAGTTACTGGCTGAGTTTCACTTTACAAAAGGTGCTC
>DATMWV010000008.1:0-3062 GCA_035562195.1 Thermoplasmatota archaeon | reverse complement strand
GATTTATATAGGATTGACGTGTTATCCCCTCTGTTCAAAGGGGAACAAAAGACCCCGATGAACGCAGTTGTCTGGGAGGACAATGCCGAAGCAAATGTCTGAAAAGACCTTCAGCAATCTTCTTGACTACTACATCGCTTGCCTCGAACAAGAAGACCTGCTGTCCGTCACCTTCAACGTCTCCTCGGAAAATACCTCGTTCTTGTCCACCCTCTTCCAAACGGAAGTGTTGTTCCACACCAACAACAAACGGGTGATGATCAAGAATACAGAAGGTGCTAAAAAGTTTTTTCAGACCTCTTTGCTTCGGCAGAAAAATAAAACACTGTTCTATGGATATCCTGTCGTCATCGGTCCTCAAGGGACAATAAGCCCTTTGTTTTTCATCGAACTACAATACGAGTTAAAAGATGACGTAATTGTCTTTAACAACAATACACCTGAACAAAAACTCAATCATCATATCCTTTCACAACAACATTTTTCTGCCGAGGAAATCAAAAACATTCAACGTCAAATCGAAGGAGACACCTTTTCTTCAGCACTTGAGTCAATATGCAACTTACTTCATTTTCCAAGCGAAGAATGTACATCAACCCTTGATGAAAAACCCTTCAAACGAACCATTACGCAAAAACTTCTTAACAAAGCAATCCTGTACTTCGGAGAACGAACCGATATCACCTATAACCTGGTCATGGAACTCACACGGTTACGAAAGAAACCACTCGACGAACTCGCATCCACGTCGCTGCTTCTTTTGCTTACCGGTGAATATCAACCTAAAAGAACCAATAATGACAACAAACCTCTTTTAGAGATCTTCTCATTGAATCCTGCCCAAAAAAATGCGATACAAAAATCCCTGCATGATCCTATAACGGTCATCACCGGACCGCCAGGGACTGGAAAATCACAGGTAGTACTCAACATCATTGCCAACGCTGTGTATCAAAATAAAACCGTTCTCTTCGCCAGTAAAAACAACAAAGCTGTTGACGTCGTCATCGAAAAACTTAACGCGATATTACCCTACAAACTCATCGTCCGGATGGGACATCAGGCCCATAGAAGAAACGCTAAAGCAGGACTCGAACAACTCTTAAAGCAACACATTCAGAAGATAGCATTACAAGAAAAAACTCTTAGCGACCTGCAGATGGTTACCACACAAACTAAATATATCAAGGATCAAATTTTCAGCCTCACAAGCCTCAACGAATCATTAGAAAAAACACAGACCAACCTTGATTTCCTCCAAGAACAACATCCAGACGATTTCATCATGCATGAACAGAATTCGCGCCTCGATAAAATTGACCCTCTGATGTTACAAGATGACATTCGAAAATTTTTTAAAGTCCCCATTATTTTAAAACAGTTCCATCCAAAATGGCATCAACGAAAACAGGAAAACTGCTTCAACAAACATTACAATCTTCTTCCACTTCCTCTGAAAGTCTACCTTCAGAATACCATCTCCAATAAACAAACAACAAAAGAAACCGCTTTACAATGGATTTTACATTGGAAAAAAGAAGAATTAGCACTGGATGAGATCAGACATATAAAAAAAACAATTTTCGCCATTCCTCCTTTTAATGAACTGAAAAGCAAACAAGCGATGTTACAGAAGGAGTACATCGCTCTTTCACAAACATTATTACAGTACCATTGGGTCAACAAATTCCTTGATGCACAAGAAAATGACAGACAGAATATTCAGAAGTATTTTTCTGCATCTGAACAACTTGAATCATGGAACGGAGATGAACTTGTATTCCGACAGCTCCACTCCCAACGGACGCGAGCGTTTCAGAAAATACTAAAATTTTTACCGGTGTGGGTCGTTACAAATCTCTCTGCAAAACAAAGCTTCCCTTTGAAAAATAATATCTTTGATCTCTTGATAATCGATGAAGCATCCCAATGTGATATCGCCTCAGCATTACCACTTTTTTACCGCGCACAACACATGGTCATTATCGGAGATCCCTATCAACTCAAACACATATCGCTGCTCACAGAAACCCAAGATCGGTCACTTGCCGCAACTCATCATATCGGCGAAGAACTCTTCACCAATATTTCGTACACAAAACATTCGCTTTATGATTTCGCTGAACAAATTATTCACACACATTGCGAACAACCATTATTGTTGAATGAACATTACCGATGTCATCCAGATATCGTTTCATTTTCTAACGAGTATTATTATGGACAAAAACTCACCATAGCAACCGATGAAACCAGACTTTTGCATCATCCCTCGTTCCACGCAAGGATTCTTTGGCATCATGTAAAAGGAAAAACCATTCATACAAAAAGCCCGTATAACGAGGAAGAAGCAGAAAGAGTCGTCGAAGAAATACTAAAAATCCTTGATGTTGTTTCTTCCGTTCATGCTTCGATAGGGGTTGTTACTCTTTTTCGAGCACAAACGGAGATGATAACTGAAAAACTCAGTAAATTCCAGGATCTTTTTGAAACAGATATTACCATCGGTACCGCGCATCGATTCCAAGGAGATGAAAAAGACATTATTGTTTTTTCACCCGCGGTTTCTGAGGGTATCAAATCAGGTACTCTCCAATGGATACAGACGACCAGTCAATTGTTAAACGTAGCTGTCACACGAGCACGCAGCTTATTCATCATCATCGGGGATAAGGAGATCTGTCGACAAACAGGTCCCCTTCGGAATCTCTGCGATTACGTTGAAAACATCAGCACACAACCGTTTTCTTCGACCTCCCAAACAAAACAGTTTTTTTACCATCAGGCAAAACAAAATGGTATTCCGATCATCACCAATTATTCGGTAAAAGGAAATACACCATATCAGGTTGAATTCGCGTTATTCGTAAATGGAAATCGATATGCTATCGAGATAAAAACCAAAGATACAAAAATGAACAGAAAACAACTACAATCAGATGGATGGAAGATCAGACAGTTCTCCGAACAAGATATCCAACACAACCTTGTTGAAACGATAGAAGAACTCAAACGCCTCTGCTAACCTGACATATATAATAAATTTCAATCAATATTTATAT
>DATMWV010000007.1:0-10385 GCA_035562195.1 Thermoplasmatota archaeon | reverse complement strand
CATCAGTGTTGCTGCGAATAAGCTTCAATTCCTGATAACTTCTCATACAGATTTCTTTATAAGGCTAGTAAAAATATCTAACTCGGTGTTTGAATTTTGATAAGAGACGAAGATGACTTTGTTGAACAATCTCATAATACATTTAGTCAGATAGCTAAGGATTTTATTGCAGTTTGTCCAAAATGTGAAAGTATGAAGATTACCATCAGAAAAAGAAAGACACCAAAATATAGATGTCACGACTGCGCCAACGAATTTGATGATCCGAAAGCGAAAATTGTTTATAAAACGCGCAAACAAAAAGATGACTTTGGTAGACAATATACGAATCCTGATGAATAGAAAATCATGTGTTTGTTAAGGTTTCAATCTTAGCTTAAAAACATATCATTATAAAACTTGGTTTTGTGTGTTGATTTTCTATTCTAGATATTAGTACGCCCTATCTATGATTTTATCGTATAAATGACGTCACAATAGCGCCCGCACCGGGATTCGAACCCGGGTCTGAGGCTCCGCAGGCCTCTAGGATATCCAAGCTACCCCATACGGGCAAGGAAGAAAGACAGATATGTACTGGACACTATAAATTCGATAAAATCGTGTCCGAAACTCGAAAACAGAACTCTTTTAATAAGATTATCGGAGAAATAACAAAGTAGTAGTCTAAAAAGTCGGAATAAACTTACATTATTTAATGACATCGACTAATGCCACTTTCTCAAGGATAAGGTCACCATATTTTTCTTCGGGAATAGTTGATAACTCTACATCGGTGATGCCAAATCGTTTCAACGTAGATTTATCTCCTTTGATTAGCGTCTCATCGATGGTAAGCTGAAACGTTTTTAGGAGTCGTTGAACCACTGATTTATTAATAGTCTTATTGCTTTTCTGATTCACAGAATCTGTAATAATAAAAACAATCGGTTGTTTCCCTTTTTTTATTCCAATTTTTTTTATGGCTTTTTGAATCTGTCGCTCACCAGCAGCATACAACAAGATTTCCAACGCAAGAGAGTTCGTCGCATTTGTCTTTTGTTGAAATGCTCGTTTCGCATGGGTAGTGGCTGAAATCAAATGGTCCTTACCATAAATAAGTCGTGCATCAAAAGCCTGAATGATAAGATGTTCTTGCTTCGAAAACACAAGAAGCTGCTGGACAAACGTATCGATATTCTTGATAGTTCCACGCGTGCCAAGGACTGTTATCATCGATGAGACCCTCGAAGTTGTTTGTTTCCTCGTAAACCACTTTCCCCGATCTGTTGCTTGATATTCTTGGCAACAGCGGTTCCAATCCCCTTTATCTTCGCAAGACGCTCCATAGGCACATTCCGTAAATCATTGACGGTTTTAAATCCTTCACGATATAAAGCGCGTGCACGCACCCTGCCAATACCCTTCAAAGTGATAAGATTGAGCAATTCTTCTTTACAGCCATTTTGAACCCGTATCAGAAGATCAGAGACATCAGAGACGCATGAGAAATTATACATACGGGCAAACTCCCTGGTCGCATGTAATAACCATTCTGCCATCTCAACAATGGTATGAACATCCCCTGGCCAAATGTTGTATTTAAGAACAAGTGCATCATAAGGTTTTTCTTCGATCCAATCCTCCAGCAGGAACGCGGTTTTCAGATCACTCAGAAACCATTCATACTCATCACTTGATGTATCTGGGACATCTAAAAGCAACGACTGCATGATACATTCTGCTTTTTCCTCAACCCATTTGTCAGTCCCCCGGAGATACAATGAGCGGAGATCAGGTGTTGAACAAATCGCATGCAGGAGCGATAAAGGTGTCGCCTCTATATCATTGGATCGTTCCAAGGCGGATTTTAACTGAATCGCTGATAACGGATCGATATACAAAGAGGATGTCCTACTTCCAAACAAGGTGGACATATAGCTGTCTTGTATCTCTTCAATAAGTTGATTCTTAAACAGGAATTCCACAGCGGCATCGACTTCCTTTTTAATGGTGAACTCATCGGTTTGATACGCATAAAACGTACTTTGAATGAACTTGTACATCTCATCAGGGTTATGGACAAATTGTGTCGATATCGCAGCAAGAAGATGCATACGTAACGCAGATTGACTGCCTAGTTTTGAATAGATCGGCTCTGTATCCGCTAAGATATAATTATAGAAAATCTGATCCCGCTGATTGCTATCTTTTGCAATCGTGATTGCGTCCCCTACCGTGTCATAGCGAGGTCGACCTGCACGACCCGCCTGTTGTTTATACTCAAGGATAGGAATCGGTGCCATACCGAAATTCTCATCATACCGCCAAAGGTCACGGATGATGACGCGACGTGCAGGGATGTTGACACCCGCTGCAAGCGTCGGGGTTGCGACAATGCATTTAATCTGATGGTCTTTGAAGCCTTGCTCTACCAGTCGACGTTGACTGCTCTCCAGACCAGCATGATGAAACGCTACACCACTTTCGACACTTTTGACCAATGATTGTTCGATGCTAATGGTCTCAGCTTGTTCTTGTTTCATTGAACGGACCAATTTTTTTAACGCTGTCTTCTCCGTCTCAGACAGAAGTCCTCCAACAACACCTGATAAACGGTTCGCCAGGGATACAGTGGATTTCCGATTATTCACAAAAATAAGAGTCTGTCCCCCATCCTTAAGAGATTCCGCGACCAATAACTCCAATGCCTGTTTTGCGTCACCAGCTATCTTTTTTGTCGAGCTATCATTATATTTTATAATATTATGAAAAAACACGCCTTCTTTGAGGACGACTGGCCTCCAGTCAGATTGGATGAGTTTTGCCCCCAGCCAATCTGCAAGCTCCACAGCGTTTTTTATCGTCGCAGACAGTGCAATAAGCTGCGTCGCTGGGTTAAGTGCCTTAATCTGAGCGATAATCACCTCTAAAGTAGGACCGCGTGTTGGATCATGGATCAAATGGATCTCATCGATCACCAGCACCTTGATTTTATCAATCCAATGCAGACCATGTCTCAGTAGTGAATCAGCTTTCTCAGATGTACAAACTATGATATCATACTTGGAAAGACGCACATCAGATTCATCTAACTCTCCAGTAGAAATACCAATTTTCAACCCAATGGTTTCAAACGCTTTTAAATCCTCATATTTCTCCCGAGCAAGTGCTCGAAGAGGCACGATATAGAACGCTTTTCCGCCTTCATGTTTCAACCGTTGGGCAATCGCCAGATACGCAACCAGGCTTTTCCCAGCAGCAGTAGGAATAGACAGGACAAGATGCTGTCCTCGTAACGCATAGGGCAATGCTTCAGCCTGAGGAGGATAGAAATCAACGATCCCCTGATTCTTAAGAATTTCCAAAATTTCAGGATCTAATCCATACCGTTCAATGGTCATACCGAGTCTTGCAATAGAGAAAGAGCTTAATAAAGAAACATGTTATTCCTTTTATTCAAATATTGTGGTGAATCTATGGGCCGAAGACAAACAATGATGGAAAAATATAAGATCCAAATGAAAGCCTACCGGAAAAAACGAATGAAAAGTGATAGTACTCCTTATTTACCGCCAGAAGGTTTTGTTTATGTTATTAATTCATTAGACCCAGGCAAGAAAATATCAGCTCAGGTTGTGAAAACCCGTGTGAAAAGCCAGCGGACGGTCATTGAAAGCCTGGCTTGCCCTGAATGTAAAAATGAGATGCTCTGGGATGGTAACTGGGAAGCATTTATCTGTACGAAACATGGGAAAAAAGCCATCTTTGAACTCGTGGCCTAATAAGGAGAAAGGTGACAGGTATAAGTATACCTTTTCATATTACGGGGTTGTGAATAGAGATGGTTGAAGAAAAAATCGGTATTGTAGAACATTTCTTCTCACATATCAGTGTCGCCGCTATGAAAATCACCGATGGAGAACTTAAAATCGGGGATACCGTTCATTTCGTTGGCGCTCATACAGATTTTATCCAGATCATAGACCGGATGGAGATTAACCGGGTTCCTATTCAAATCGCAAAAACAGGTGACGCAATCGGAATCAAGGTAAAAGACAAGGTCCGGGAGCATGATATCGTCTATAAACTCCCAAAAGGTGAAACCGCATGAAAGAAATGGCTGAAGTACGAGAATTAAAAGTAGGTCGATATGTATTGATAGATGAAGAACCATGCAAAATTCAAAGTATCTCTACCTCAAAACCAGGGAAGCATGGTGAGGCAAAAGCAAGGATTGACGCTGTCGGTATTTTCGATGAACAGAAACGTAGTGTCGTCCATCCTGTGAAACACAAAGTCGGAGTCCCAATCATTGATAAAAGAAGCGCCCAGATCCTGGCGTTGATGGGTTCTGATGTTGTCCAGCTCATGGATATGGAGACCTATGAGACCTTTGAAATGCCAATCCCCGAAGACCTCAAAGGCCAGCTTGAGCCAGGAAAAGAAATCCTCTATCTGCAGGCAATGGGGAAACGAAAAATCACAAGAGTATAATATTTTCAAAAAGAAATCGGATAGGCTTCGGTCACTATGGAGTTCCCAGATTATTTTGCAGATGCTGAATCAAGTTTTGATGATGCCTCGTTCATTCTCTTTGGTGTACCCTTTGAAAAAACATCATCCTTCCGTCATGGAGCAGATAAAGGACCTTCTGAGATCCGTCAGGCAAGCTGGAACTTTGAACGATACGATTTGCGAACAGGGATGAACTTTGAGGACATCCGAGTCCATGATTACGGTAATCTTGATGTTGAGAAACTGAATTCCAAAGAGCTGTTTGATACCGTAAAAACATTCACATCGACAATATTAAGAAAACAGAAAATCCCGATAGCTATCGGAGGGGATCATTCAATCACCCCGGGAATCGTCTCAGCATTCCCTAAAGATATCGCAGTTCTCTCGCTTGATGCACATATGGATTTCCGCCAGGAATACAAAAACGATATCTATAATCATGCGTGTGTGATACGGCGAATCGCAGATCACATCCCCGTCGAAAACATCGCGGTGTTAGGTCTCCGGTCTGCAGAAAAAGAAGAATGTCAACAAGCACAAAAACAAGGGCTTTTTTTCCGTGACGCTTTTACCATCAACAACACAGGCTTGAAGACCATTATCAAACAGACAAAAACCCTCCTGAAAGGAAAAAAAATCTATCTCACCTTAGACATTGATGTCGTTGACCCTGCATACGCGCCAGGTACAAGCACACCAGAACCATGTGGACTGACACCAATGCAGGTGATAGAGATCATCGAAGTGTTTTCTCCGCAACTCATTGGTTGTGACCTTGTGGAAGTCTGTCCACCTTATGACCAGGGGCAAACCGCGGTTCTCGCGGCAAAATTGATTAAAATATATCTTAGTCTCATGGGGAAAGAACGATAGGATTAGGTTAATATACATCAATTTCATTTCGCACGCTCATGCAGAAGGAAAAAATCGCCCTTATCGCGCTAGTGATCATCGTCATCGGAGCTCTCTCAGTTTTTCTGATTGCGGTTAACACAGATATATTTGAAAATCTCTTCAAGGAGAAACTGACGATAGCAGAGGATGATTGTGCTGATGTGAACTACATAGGACGGTTCGCATCAAATAACACAGTTTTTGATTCATCATATAATGATACTTCGAATAAAACAGGGGGGAGACCACTAAAAATATTTGCCAGTTACAATAAAACAGCGACCTCACCAAAATCAGGGTATACCGCTGGAATGATTGAAGGTTTCATGGATGGAATCATTGGAATGCAAGAGGGGCAAACAAAAACAATCGGCCCTATACCTCCTGAGAAAGCATATGGGACGAATAAATTTGGTGTTGGATCGATTTTTACCAGCCAATACCTGGCGTTTGGCATGAACCAGACCGTGGAAGTCACAAACTACACAAGCGAGAATCTGTCTGTCCGATGGATTCAGATGGAAAACCTAGGGAATTTTACGATGCCTCAACTGGTCATCAATAATCTTCAGAGCACCAATGAAACAGAGATGGTCGTCTATCCACCACCCTATTACATCTGGGAAAATTGCAGCTCCATTACAAAAATTACTAACACAAACGTTACCGTGAGAACCACACCAACAAAAAGTACCAATCTATCAAAAGAAGTAAAAGATGTGCGATACGGGGAAAAACAGATGCTGATTTTCCCAAATGCAACCACCGCATCATGGGACAACACCACAATAACGGTCGTCTGTTCACCGATTGTCGGTCAGAATTACACCTTCCAGACCCAAGGATACTCAGGGATGGTTAATATCACAATCCATATCAACAGCATCATAGGTGATATGATCAATGTCACCATCACCAATGACCAAAGCCCGGAACCTAGCTATCTTGATGTCTATAAGGTCCTGACGTTTAACAGAACGTTTACTCTCCCCCGCATCTACAAAGATATCCCAGCCATGTACATCTCCTATTTCTATGGCGAGGATATCCAAAGAGCAGGATACAGCCTTGAACCACTCGCAGGGGAAACATTACTCTTTGAAGTCACGGTTGAAAAAGTATATAAAACATCTCAAGAGACAAGCTGAAGTTTTATTTCACGTTCCACTGCTTGCAGGAACTCTTCTTCCTTTCCTTTCGGGATGGTCGCCCCAGCCGCGATATTATGGCCACCACCAATGCCGTTAAATTCCTTTGCAGCATGAGTAAGCGCTATAGCAAGATCCAAACCACGATCAACCAGGTTTTGTGTAGCCCTCGCAGAGACTTTTACCTCACCATTCTCCGTATGAGCAAATCCAATGAGTGGAAGTTCTTTATCTACATCCTCAGTGTTTAACATCATATTGGTCACAATACCAATAATCGTATCACGGATGCCATCACCAGCATGGAAATACTGAAGATACGTACGCTTCTGGATTTTTTCCTCCCGGGCGAACTGGAGACCTTCCACAAGGTTATGCCGATGACCACTCAGGAGGTTTAAGGCTTCCTTTAACCATTTCCCGCGATCCCCAAGACAGACCTGAAGACCAACCTCATACTGACCGTACCGTGCGGTGGAGTTCAGAAGGGTAGCATATTCTTTCGCATCATGCAGCTCAGTTCCTTCTTCTTCGTTACAGAGGAGGTATGATTCTCCCAGCACGCGGCTTGCAACCTGGTACCCAAAGCCTTTGGAAAGCAGCATCTGGATAATACCTGAAATAATCTTTCTCTTCTCTTCTTTGCAAAGATCCACCCATGTTCTCCACGTGTCTTTTTTCTTCAGTTCAATCTGGAGTTCTTGTAAAAATGCGACACAGGCATCCTCCCGTCCGCTCAAACCAGGAATCAATGGATCACTTGAATACTGCAGGAGTTTTGCGAGAGGTCGAGTTTCTTTACCGAAATACCTGATGTCTTTCACCGCTTCAAGCACCCTAGCATCTATACCATCTTTGACGATCTCTGTATTTAACCCACGCAGCTCACAGAACCGTCTGTCCTGAAGATCACCGATCGCACCAACGATAGCAAGACTGGAGAGATCCTTGTTTTTTTGGCTCAGAGCCTTCGAAACAAGATAAGTCGCACCCGCTCCACTGAGTTCATAAGAACCATCCCGCCCAAACAGATGAGGATTCAAATGAAACGAAGTATCTGACTCAGGGGGACATTCATGATGATCAGTGATGATTTTTTTTAACTCCGGGTACTGGGTGCTAATCCCACTCCCCAGATCGGTAAACCAGACAAGCTCATGCTTTTCACTTAAAAGCTTATTGATGGTGACTTCATCAAGCTGTTTTATACATTCAATAGAATATTTCGTACCAAGTCTCCGGAGAGTCTCCGAGGCAATAGCCCCCGCGGTAATCCCATCTGCATCGATATGGGTAACGATATGGATCTCTGAAGCATTTCGTACAATAGAAGCTAATTCATTGGCTCGTTGTAGCAATACATTCCCTCGCTTAAGACGAAATAGAAAAGAGGATGATTAGCCTTTTGGTTTATCAAAGCACTATTTTTTATAAAAACACCTTGATATTATTTCACAAGCTAAAAAAAACCTAACAAGAAATCTAAAATAATAGTAGGTGTTACAGACACTGCCAGAAAGGAGGTAATTATCTTATGAAAAAAGAATTCAAGGAAGGAAAAATCACAATAACCGTTGACTATGATAAATGCAAAGGTTCAGGTGAATGTGTCACCGCATGCCCCGTTGAAATTTTTGAACTTGTCGACGGAAAAGCTGTCGCAAAAAAAATCGCAGAATGCATCGAATGCTGCGCTTGCGTCAACGCCTGTCCTTATACAGCCATTGAACATAGCTCCTGTTAATACCAGCAACCGTATTGGAATTTTAGCATGGAAAAAAAACAGATAGAAATACGTCTTGTGACCTCCTGGCCAGTAGATGATATCGTTCAGCTCTACAAAGCAGGCGGCTGGTGGAAAGACACCTATGACAAAACAGCGATCCCTTTTCTCATAACAGGAAGTTTTGCCTTTGCAGTCGCAGTCGAAGAAAAAACACAGAAATCAGTAGGAATGGGCCGTGTCATATCTGATGGAGTCTCTGATGCGTACATACAGGACCTTGTGGTTCTCCCCGCCTATCGAAGCCAAAGCATCGGCAAAAAAATAGCACAAAAACTCATAGACTTTTGCCAGTCAAAAGGAATAGCATGGATAGGATTAATCGCAGAACCAGGAAGCAGTCAGTTCTATACATCACTAGGCTTTACAACGATGGAGAAACATATCCCTATGCTGTATAAAATGGAGAAATAACGCATGCTAACTCTAGAGGATTTTAAAAAAATTCATTTAGAGGATAAACCAACTTTTGATGCACATTACCAGCACCATCCACCGATGCATAGCGGTGAACTATTCACAACCATGATTAGCTGGGGAGAGTACGTTGAATACCAATATGCGAAGATCGATGATACTATCATCATTTTAAGTAAAGATACCAAAGGAATGGTTCTGCATCCCCCCTCAGGAAAAATCAATATCGACCTGTTCAAACAAGTCATGAAGCTTGCGATAAAGGAAGACAGCATCTTTGGTTTTATAAAAAAAACAGAGAAAGACTTCCTAACAAAACATTTTCCTACCTTGAAGATCGAAGAGGATAGGGATTATTTTGATTACGTGTACCGTGCGTCAGACCTAGCTGACCTGCCTGGGACAAAATATGGGAAGATACGGAATCGACTCAACAAGTTTACAAAAAATTTTTCGTATACGACAGAGGAAATCTCAGAGAACAACATGGATGAGGTTCACGAGTTTTTAAAACGATGGTGTCTTTGGAAAGACTGTAGCTCTGATGAAATACTTGAAAACGAAAGGAAAGCGATCCTCTATTCGATGAAACATTTTTTTGATTTCAAGCTTCAAGGACTCGGATTACGGATAGATGGTACGATCCAAGCGATCGCTGTCTACGAAAAAATGAATACAGATACCGTCGTCGTCCATTTTGAGAAAGGATCCCCTGATTTTGATGGGATTTACAAAGCAATCAACATGGAAACAGCCCAAAGAGTACGCCATCTAGTCCCATTTATTGACCGAGAGGAAGACTTAGGAATCCCAGGGCTACGACAGGCGAAACTGTCCTACAACCCAAATCATTTTATCGAAGTCTCTTATGGGACAAAAGAAAGCCTTCGGACTACAATATCAGACACATTGTAGCCCAACAAATGATTATCTATGTTGTGACAATAGGGGGTTTATGGGAGTGGTACCCAGGCGGTTATGATAGCGAGTCCTGCACACGTCAGATTTGAGTAGACCCCAGTTGATATTTTCTCACCAAACCAATACCCAAAGAAACCAAAGATAAAACCAGCATATTCCCCAGGTGGCACTGAAGCAGATATCAACCCAGTCGTCTGAATCCCATCTAGTGCATATCCCTTATGAACACTTACGATATTAAAACCGATAATGTTGATAAACGTGTTTAACCCAAACACCAAGGTAGAGCCGTTTTCATTTTCCAAAGAAAACGATATGGCACTGAGTGCGCTGAAGATGGAATTATTAATAGGCAGACTCTTTGGTTCTCTTTCTTGTAACAATCTGAAAATCCCATTGTTCGTTTTCTTGTTGAATTTTACCAGAAGGGCATCGATGTTTATATCCTGCGAAACAAGGCTGTGTTTCTGAAAGACAGAGAGTTGTGCGGCAAATTTCCCGCTCATGGTTGTTTCTATTGAGGATATTGTTTTTAGCTCTTCGGAAATTGATTTCCATTCAGTTTTCGATAACGTGATTTCTTTTTTTACAGGGATTACTCCAGTACAATCGATGAATTCTACAGTGATGGTTTCAGGGTTTTTTATTAGCGATCTGGTTTTATATTCTGCCTGAGTCGTGCTTGCTAGTGCTGGTGTTATCATCATACTTCCCATTAGAAG
>DATMWV010000006.1:0-6136 GCA_035562195.1 Thermoplasmatota archaeon | reverse complement strand
AGAAATGGGTGGAAATATGAAAAACAAAAAAATAAGAAATATCTTTGTTAGTATGCTGGTAGGCGCAACCATTATGATGGTTGCCGGAACATCAATAGCAAAAAACACGACACAGCAATCATCTAGCTCGGAGATTGAATGGATACATACCTTCGACAGTATCCTAAATGACAGGGCTTACTACGTCGACCAAACCGCGGATGGAGGCTATATTTTTACTGGTTCGACCATCGTAACTCCCCCAGGCTACACAGAACTGCTATTGGTAAAAACCGATGGAAACGGCGAAGAATCCTGGCACAACAATTTTCCGATTGCCCTGACAAATCTTTACGGGACCGTCGTTCATCAAACAACAGACGGCGGTTACATCATTGTCGGTAGTGTCGGTGGCAGCTGGCTCTGGGACGTCCAAGTAACCAAAACCGATGCAAATGGCGACCTCGTCTGGCAGAAAAGCTTTGGAAAAAGCGATGGGCCGGATCATGGAAGCGACATCCTTCAGACCTCAGACGGTGGTTACATCGTCCTTGGGGATACGTCAACCTATGGCCAAGGCGGTTATGACCTCTGGCTGATCAAACTTGCAGCAGATGGAACCGAACAATGGAACAAGACCATTGGTGGGGCCACTTTTGATGAACCGAAGAGTTTCACGAAAGCCGTTGATGGTGGATATGTCATTGTGGGCAATACAGATGCTGTCGACAGTATGGGAGATGTTTGGGTCGTAAAAACTAATGACGCTGGAGAACTCAGCTGGCAAAAAACTTTTGGGAACTCTAATTTAACCGAGAATGGCGTTTGTATCAAAACGGAATCCGATGGCTACATCATCCTAGGTAACCTGTACGATATGAACTGGACAGAAAACCCTTGGTTGCTCCGCCTTGATGCCCAAGGAACCTTAACCTGGGATCAACAGATATCCGTGAACGGTACCGTGCACGGCACCAGCATCACCACCACAACAGACGGCGGATACTTCATCACCGGCTCACTCTACGACATGATTAACTACGTCTCCGACGCTTACCTCTTAAAGCTCAACCATCAGGGTGCCACACAATGGGTCAAGAGTCTAGACGTATCAAACGGATTATGTGATGAGGCGAACTGCGGGATACAGGCACGAGATGGTGGCTATGTCGCTGTTGGAAGCACCGGCGATCTCAACAACTGGACCGGAGACACCTTTATCTTGAAGATCGAAGCTGAGAACGGTGTTGTCCTTGACTCAGTCACCGGACGTTTCGGCGTGCAAGCTCATGTAAAAAACCTTGGTACCACGGAAGCAACAGACGTAAGCGTCTCAATTAAGATCACCGGTGGTATACTCCATCTCATTAATGTTTCCTACATGGAGACAATCAGTATTCCCGCTGGGGAAGAAGCCACAGTCTCCTGCAAGCCGTTTCTCGGACTGGGCTCCATTGACATTGCCGTGACAGTCAACGGAGTCACCACTGACTACGAGGGCAAACAGCTCATTATCCTGACTCAGGTTGAATCCTAGACCATGAGCTTCTCCCCTCACTCTCTCTTTCTTTTCTTTTTTCAAAACAATAAAAGATTCGGAGGAACACTCTCATGAAAAAGATCATCCTCATTATAGGCGCTATCCTTATGACATCTGTCTTGTCCGCATCCCTCAACGCCTCGACATCACCATCGACTGCGCAAGCCAAAACATTTACCCATACAATGTTTGCAGAACTTGGCACGGAGCTCCCATGCCCCAACTGCCACGTCGCAAGAGAAGCACTCCATAAAGTATACACCAGCAATGACTACCCTTTCTACTACGTCAGCCTCGTCGATTTCGTTGATACTGCCGCCATCGATCGCATCGATGAATACAACATCTATGGATACCCCACCGTCTGGTTCGATGGTGGCTATCGAGTCGAGGTTGGTGGTCTCCCTGAAGTCGAAACATACTACCGTCAGGACCTTACAGACTGCGGTGCACGTGCTGTCCCAAATATTGATGTCAACCTCACTGCAACCTGGCTGGGCAACGCCAAAATAGACATCGATGTCAATGTCCTCAACTATGAAAGCTCTTCCTACAACGGTCACATCCACGTGTACGTCACTGAAGTCGAATCAACCATGGGCTGGAATGATACCGTTGGTCATCCGTATACCTTCCCGCTTCTCGATTACGCCTTCAACCAGGATATCTCCATAGCCTCTAGCAGTGCCTGGACCGGTTCTTTGATCTGGGATGGTCATGACCATAACGATGGCCAAGGCAATAATTTCAGTACTATCCAATTCGGAAACCTAGAAATCATCGCCGCAGTCTTTAACTCCGATGTTCATCAAGGCTTCTCAGACCCACCGAGCGGGAACCCATTCGATGCCTACTACGTCGATGATGCTGCTGGCGTCTGGCTTGGTATTCCACATCCACCCGCGGTTCCTACAAACCCCAAACCCGTGGATGGTGCCACCAACGTTGACGTCTCAAAAGACATCTCCTGGACGAACAGCGATCAGGATATCGGCGAAGACGTGTACTCAGACCTCTATTTCGGAACCACAAACCCGCCACCACTTCTCAAGGCCAATATCTTCGAGATGACCTATGATGTCGGCATAATGCAGTTCCATACAAAATATTACTGGAAGATAGTCGCTTGCGATAACCATGGGCAAATCACGGAAGGACCTATCTGGAGTTTCACCACAGCGTCTGTACCTGACATCACACCGCCAACAGTCACTATTGAAAAACCAACGAGCGGGTATTTCTACATCCAAGATAATGATGGAAAGCAACATCTGCTCTTGAAAAATACTCTGATTATTGGCAAGATCACCATCAAGGCAAATGCCACAGATACAGAATCCGGCATCGACAGAATCTCGATCCTCATCGATGGAGAGGAGCAGGCCGAAATCACGACCCCGCCTTATACCTTTTTATGGACACGGTTCAGCCTGCCCTTTTTCTCTCATACGATCAGTGTCGTGGCCTATGATGAGGCGGGAAACAACGCACGTCAGGACGTCAAAGCTCTCAAGTTCTTATGAGAACCTTTCAACGGAATTGAGAGTAATCCTCAATTCCCCCCTTTTTTAAAAAGTGCAGGATACCGAATAAAAGTGCAGATACGATTAAAAGTGCAAAGCCTGCGATGTGCGATGTGGGCTTTGCATATTAATCCATGCTAATCTGTAAATTGCACAATAAATATCTGATTTGCATAATAAATACTATGAATCAGCAACTAAAAAAAAATTGAAGGAAATCAGGCGATAATAGTCCAATTTCCGCTGTTTTTATTTACATCGATAGCACTTCGTTACGTTTTACTGAACTGCCACCAGGCTTCAAAGTCTAAATCATCGTTCGTTCTGAGGATGTTCCCATCGGGGTCTCTGAACGCAGCATAGACGCGATACGTACCTGTGCCATGTGTCAAATCTGATGCTCGGACATGTCCGTTGAAGATCGTGTCAAGTGCAAGCTGATTGCCGCTAGTGATGGTTCGTGCTGTGGTCTCATTGATGGTATCATTATCCACCAGCCATTTGCTTTGTGAGGTGTTGTAGAACTGGACTTGAATCAACAGGTATCCTTTGATGTTGGTGGATCCGGTGTTCTTGATCTTCGATTGGTTTCGATAGGTGATGATCAGTTTCGGCACATATCCGGCATTTGGAGCATTGGTTGAATAGACGTTGACGTATTCGTTCCCTGTCGGTGTTGTCCCGTTGATGTCCCTGCTGCTGCGCAGGCACAGTTTTGTTATCCCGGTCTCATTGATCCAGCTGAGGTTGGAAAGCGTGATGTTGTTTCGTCCGTTCACGTAATTTGCGGTGTTGAGGCTTCCGCCGTTACCGGAGTAGTGACCTTTGGCGTAGTCGCCAGCCTGTAATGGGTTGTGGGGGTAGGTGGGCTGCCCGTTCTGAATGGTCACCAGGAAATCCGTGGTCGAGTAATCATCCTTCTTGTAGAGTGAGAGTATTGCGCTGTCAAGGTACGCGTTGGATGGCAGCGATGAGGTGTTGAAGAGGACGAATCCGCGGTAGATGTAATAGGTGGATGTTGGAAAACCTGATACTTTCCTTTGGCCAATCGAGAGATAAGTCGCAGAACTGTCTACTGTACCATTGGAGGCGCCCCATGCGGTGCTGTAGGTTGTACTGGAACTGGAGATGTATCCATCGTTTGAAAGGGAATTCACGGAAAGCGTCGGGTCGATGACAACCGGGAATATCATTGCATTCAAATCAGAGACCTTCAATCCTGAGAGCAAGTAGGTGTTGCCGTTCAGGTGTACGATGCGATAGGTCAGTTTCTGCCGCGATGAGTCATTGTTTAGTTCGTAGGCTTCACCAATTGGCAGGGCGCATTTGAACAGCCCGAGCGCATCCTTGAATTCAACCCCGGCATCGGAGATCGTGACATTCCCCTCCAGTAACCCTGAATTATTGTAGAGGTCGAGGTTCTGGTAGTCGAGTTTGGTGATGAATACGAGATAGGAGCTTGCGTCATTGAGCCCGTATTGTGATGGTGGGTGGTTCTGTAACACGGTCTTCGTCGCATTACTCATGGTGATTTCTTCTTTCAGACCCGTGTTCCCATAGCTCCAGGTGACATCCGTCCCTGTAAAGACACCGGGGTAGGTGATAGAATAATCATTGGTCTGACCCTGGCTGCTCTGGACATTCTGTAGGTATTGGTATGCCCAGTTGCTCTGCGGATCAACGTAACCAACTCCTACAAGCTTGCTTCTGATTGCATGGATGGTTGGGTCGTCTGACTTGTTATAGGTGAATGCGACTGGCCAATCATTTTGTGCATTGGATTTGAAATAGGCACCGAACAGTCCTCGATCATTTCCGTTACGATATCCATAAACATAAGCAGGATGATTGCTTGTAAGCTGGCGGATCGTATCGTTGATTGGTGTCCAAGTCCCATTTTCTTCCGGGTAATTTATTGGTCCGGTGGAGACTTCAAGAACGTTCTGTCCGGTATCTGCATCGTAGTATGTGTTCCAGGTGAGCCCCCGGTCAACCAATGTATAGTTCTCTGGTGGGTTCGGTGGGTCTGTGATGTTGAGGTATTGGCTACCGCTGTAACTGTCTTGCAGGGTAGCGATGCTGATAGACGCATCAGCGGAGATATGGAAATGACTACGGACACTCCGATTTATTGAGTTATTGTAGTTATCTACAGCCCATATGGAATAATTATACTGTCCGACAAGCCAGGTGTTATTGAACACATACTGATATGTGTCACCCGAGACAAGGGTCATTGTTTTATTCTCTGCTTTACCGCCAGGATAACCAATGACTACGGTAACGTTTTTCACCCCGCTTTCATTGTCCACGACATCCGCAGAGATCGTCACATTACCGCCAAACCCTACAATATGGGGATCCTCTGAAATATTCGTCACCCACGGCGGATTCGTATCATTCAGATATCCGCAATAAATTGAATAGAAACTCGTATCATTAGTAAATACTGCAGGATCTGGGGGCACGCCATAGGTATGAGTATCAAATCGTCCTCGTGTCGTGAGAGAAACATCGTAGTACAGGTTACAGAGACCATCACTCCAACAGACGAGCTCATATTCGGTACCCTCCTCCAAGACCGGATAAGGTGTTGTGAAATTGTATACCCTCCATTGGGGCGTTGAGCCAGTCGCTGGGAGGATCTCAACAGTTCTTCCTATCAACTTGGAATCATTCTTACGATAAATCATGCAGACAGAATGAACTGAAGTACCAGAAGTATTTGCTTGCACGTATGCGGTGATGTTGCGAGCTGTGCCATATTCATTTGCTGTGAAATAAGAACCACGGATGATATCCTCAGTACTGTGGGAGAGGTTACCGGGAGTTGGGTTTCCAAACGGATGATACAACTGGTACGAATCAGAATCCTGGATCTCATTCGGTATATCATCGCTTGAATCGACGATTTTATTAATTCGCCCTGTTGAATTATACAAACGAAGTTGAAGCTTAAAATCCCCTTGCGCAAGATTGTCAGGGATGGTGATTGAGATGTTATATGGATTGTATGAACTAAGAGTTGTAATAGTATAGTTTGCGACCGTCCATGCGACAACAGCATCCTCATTGTTCTCATCACAAAGTGTAG
>DATMWV010000005.1:0-5712 GCA_035562195.1 Thermoplasmatota archaeon | reverse complement strand
TTTTATATACTTAATAAGAGTTGATTGGAGCGGATGGTAAAAACAATACTTGTGGTTGATGATTATTCAGATATTGTCGTCTCAGTCAAACAAGTCTTAGAAGACTCAACAGGAGAATATCGTGTCATTAGTGCCGACAGTGGAGAAAAATGTCTCCAGATATTACAACAAGATACAACACTCCCGGACCTTATCTTGCTTGATATCATGATGCCTGGGATGAGCGGATGGGATGTTGCCGCTCGTATAAAACAAAATGATCGATGGCGTGATGTCCCGATTGTCTTTCTCACTGCAAAAGGAGATGAAATGAGTGTTGGGATCGGTCACCTCGCATCAGATGACTATATCGTGAAACCCTTCGATATCATGAAATTGAAGGAATGTGTCCAGCGAATCTTACACCAGCCTCGCCTCTAATCACTTCGATATCTTTTTTTTATTTAATGTACGCCTTATGTTCAACCTACTTCAATGATATAGAAAAATTTAATGGATTCAATAAAAGAAAATATACAAACGATTTATATGGTGTATAACAGACAAGAAGAACGATATTTATATATGGGAGTTCTCTGTATACTATATAGAGTAATTGAAATATAATACTACAGATGACCTCCCACTGAGGTTTCCTGCTACGTTCCGACTCAGAAGAATGTCCTATCAATAATGTTCTTCGTATAATTTGGAACGACAATAAAAATTAATAACTACGTTTCCATTAAGCATTTGGGGGATAATAGTATATGAAGAATAGAATTCCTATATCGAAGAAAGGCTATACGTTATGCATTTTTTTCACCTTGATTCTCTCTGTAGTTCTTGGAGGATTTCTCGCAGCACAAGAAATTACGAACCATTCGTTACCATCTATTATTGTTACCGTTCCTCTCTCAGACCCAACGACTCTTACTGACGTTATTCAGAAAAGGATCACCATCCTTGAGGTGAACCGATCACGAACTTCAGTCGTTGTGCTTGTTTCAGATGAGGAATTCGCATGGCTGTCATCGATGAACTTTTCACCAGAGGTTGTGCCTGATGTTGTCGCAAAAGCACATGGGTGGAAGCGTTCCTCTGAGTTTGGACGGGATTTTCATTCATATGCTCAGATGACAACCGAGCTTCAAACCATCGCAAGTACCTACCCTGAAATTGCTCGTTTATATGAAATTGGACAGAGTGTTCAAGGCAGGGTTCTCTGGGGTTTAAAAATCACTGATAATCCTGACAATGAGGAAAACGAACCTGAAGTGCGTATCTGTGGTCTTCATCATGGGGACGAATACATGTCCGCTGAGTTACCCTTGAATCTAGCGTTTTTGCTTGTTCAAAACTATAGCAGTGATCCTGCAATTACCGAACTGATTGACAACAGGGAGATCTGGATAATTCCCATGGTGAACCCTGATGGGCATGAGGCTGACACCCGATATAATGCTCATGGGGTCGATCTCAATAGGAACTACGGGTACATGCCGGAAAGTGTAACCCCGTATTCAGAACCAGAGACGCGTGCGATGCGAAGCAACGCACTTGAGAACAACTTTGTTCTTTCGTTATCGTTTCACTGCTCAGGTGATATCGTTAATTATATCTGGAACTATAAGACGCAGCCAGTCGCTGATAATGCCGCAGTCGTCGCTCTCTCAAATCAATATGGGTCCCATAATGGGTATTGGGTCGTGGAAGGTTATGATTGGTACCAGACCTTGGGTGATTGTAATGATTTTAGTTACGGTTGTCGAGGTGATATTGACTGGACCATTGAAGTACAATCCTCTGGTGAAGAACAAGCTTGGAATCTGAACCGGGACGCGATGCTAGAGATCATCGATGCTGCAGACATGGGTCTGACTGGTGTGGTCACCAATGCAAATAATGGTCAACCGATCCCAGCGACCATCTGGGTTGAAGAAGCGTTTTGGCCTTGTTTCGCAGATCCTGAGATCGGGGATTACCATAAAATATTATTACCTGGGTCTTACACGGTTCATTATCAAGCCAATGGTTTCCAGGAGAACATAGAATCTGTTGTTGTAGAAGAAGGTGAGCCAACTGTGTTAAATGTTGCGCTTCATCCTTTTCCTCAGTACTATGCGTACCAGGTAACAACCTGTGCGTACTATGCTCCGTCAGATAATTATCAGAATAACCCAACGGATGGGATCGCATCATTAGGTATGCCTGATGATGTCTGTGCATCACTTGGTGTTGGTGGATACATCATCCTTGATATGCTTGATTCGATCACCGATCTCCCTGATGCCAATGACCTGAAGGTGTATGAAGGAGATGCGACGAGTGATGGATACCTTGTGTATGTGTCAAGTGAATGGGACGGACCTTGGGTGTTACTTGGGACCGGGATGGGGACAGGGGAGTTTGATTTAGCTAATGGTTCTGTTACTTCAGCACAGTATGTAAAAATCGTAGATGATGGGAACGGAAATCCTTCTGAGACGAGACCAGCTGTTGATATCGATGCTGTGGAAAACCTTGCAGCTGTCAATCAAAACCAGCCTCCAGATATTCCTGCTCGGCCAGAAGGTCCGACGACAGGTGGATCCAACAAATACTATACGTATACAACCATCACAACTGATCCTGAATCACAACAGATTTACTACCTGTGGTCTTGGGGCGATACCATGGGATCCTGGCTTGGTCCGTTTGATTCTGGTGTTCCTGCTTCGGCAACACATCAATGGAATGCTTCCGGGAATTATACCGTAAAAGTGAAAGCAAAGGATGTGGATGGAGCTGAAAGTGGATGGTCTGATTCCATCACCGTTCATATCCAGGATTCTCCTCGTATCGAGATCGGTGAGATCACCGGTGGTTTTGGGAGTGTGACGGTGCAGATTACAAACACAGGTGCTGGGGATGCAGTCAATGTCAACTGGTCTATTTCTCTGCAGGGCGGTCTGGTTCTGCTCGGGCGGCAGACGACAGGGACTCTTCTGAAAATAGTACCAGGGTTTAGTCCAAAGATTCATACCGGTTTTCTCTTCGGCCTTGGCAAGCTGACTATAGAAGTGTCTGCGGATACGACTGAAAAAACCGTGTCAGCATTCCTTCTTGGACCTTTTGTCATTATTCAACAATAGGTGTTTTCATCTATTCTTTCTTTTTCTTTTTTAATGTTTTTTCTTTGAAATCTCTCATACCTGTATCACTCTAACATAGGAGAAGTTGAAATTCATCTTCCATGGGCGACAGTATGCTGTTATGGAGTAAACAGGGTGTTGAATCTGTTTCTTTGGTTTTCATAAGGTCGATATGTATATAAATACGAATTTTGTTAGTGTTAGTTATAGTAGAGTACAATACTAGGGGATATGAAGAATGAACTGGAAAAATAAAAAGAAGATAAGTATTCAAGCAAGTGTCGTGCTGATTCTCCTACTGTCTGTAGGTGTTAGCGCGGTTCATCCAGCCGCTATTTCGACGGCAACGGAAGTTCTTACTGTAGAATCGATGTTTCATTTCGGGGACGTTCCTTACATTACAGTAACCGTTACACCACCATCTCTGATGTTTGGTCAACGTATGCTCGCAGGACAACCATATGCTACTGTGCAACTCCCTGATGAAGGTGTTACTACCGTGATTGGTGAAGCACAGCTGCCGACCATCTCTCGATTTCTTGAGATCCCGCAAGGTGCGGTTCCTACGCTTGTTGTCGAATCGGTTTCCTGGGAGACTGTTTCACTCGCATCATTAAATCTACCATCTTCGGTGATTCCTGTTCAACCGTCGCTTATAAAAATTGAGGGAGCGACTGTCCCGTTTTCCAAAGATGATACGTTCTATGCAAGAGATATGTCTCTGCCTTCTTCGATTGCAACGGTGAACACGCTTGGGGAGTTACGAAGTCGGCAGATTGGGTTCCTGCAGGTTTCCCCGGTGCAATATAATCCGGTGTCTGGTGTGCTGCGGGTGATGACCCAGTGTGTGTTACGCATTGACCTTCCCGGCAGTGACCTTGTGAAGACCGCTGAGAAGATCGATCGCTATACTACTACGTCGTTTGAGCAGTTGTTTGAAACATCGTTCATGAACTATGGTGATTTACAGGGAACATCGCAGATGGGGCCGAAGCAGGAAGGATATCTCATCATCGTTGATGATGACTTCGTTGATGCAATTACACCATTGGCTGACTGGAAGGATTCGAAAGGATTTGATGTTACGGTTACGAAAACATCGGAGATCTCAGGTGGACCAACAAAAGAGAATATCAAAAACTACTTCGTTGATGCGTATAATACCTGGCCTGTCCCACCTACTTATATCTTGTTAGTCGGTGATGTGGCACAGATCCCATCTTGGACTGGCTCAGATACAGGTACTTGTACAGATTTATATTATGTGACCATTGACCAAGGGAACTATTTTGCTGATATTATCATTAGCAGGTTTTCTGCAGCTACAGCTCAACAAGTAACTACGATGGTTGAGAAGACCCTTTACTATGAGGAAGGTAATTTTGAGAACGACTCCTGGGTAAAAAAAGCAGCGTTCATTGCCTCAAGTGATATGGGTGGGATGGCAGAAGATACTCATAATTTTGTGATTGATTCGTATCTGACTCCTAATAATTATACCTGTGATAAAATTTGGGAATCGCAGGGCGGCAGCACAGCAGATATTACAAACGCTTTAAATGACGGAAGAAGTCTCTGTATCTATTCTGGTCATGGATATTCTGGAGGATGGGCTACTGGTCCATACGATCAAAGTGATGTGGAAAATCTTCAAAACCAAGGTATGTATCCTTTTGTCTGTAGCCATGCCTGTTCTACAAATCCATTTAGCCAATCTGAATGTTTTGGTGAAACCTGGCTTCGGGTTGAGAATAAAGGGGGTATAGCTTTCTGGGGCGCTTCTGCTTCCACCTATTGGGATGAAGATGATATCTTAGAAAAGCGGATGTTTAAGGCATGGTGGGAGGATAATCTTGAGACGATTGGTGGTATGACCAACATGGGTTTGTATTATCTCTACCAAGAATATGGTGGTGGCGGTATGACGCAATACTATTTTGAAGCATACAATGTTCTTGGTGATTCCTCTGTTAAGATCTGGCGAGGTCAATCAAATGTCAATACACCACCAGCGATTCCTGATACGCCCGTTGGACCTGCAACTGGGGAAATCGGCATTGAATATACCTTTACGACTCGCACGACCGATGCACAGAACAATGATGTGTTCTATATAGTCGCCTGGGGAGATACCGTCAGTGATTGGCTTGGTCCCTATGCCTCTGGAGCAACAGTCGAATTAACGCATACCTGGGCTTTTGTTGGAGACTATAGCATTTCGGTGAAAGCCAAAGATAGTCAGGGATTAGAAAGCTATTGGTCAGATTCTAGCTCCATCAGCATTGTTGCAGTGCCTCGTATTGAGATTGGGAACATCACCGCTAGTTTTGGGAGTGTTTCTGTGCAGATAAAAAACGTTGGGGCAGGGGATGCGACTGATGTTGACTGGTCTATTTCTCTTGATGGTAAACTGGTTTTCCTCGGAAAGGAGACGACCGGTACCTTTACCAAGATTGTTCCTGGGTTTGGCCCAAGGGCAAAAACAGGTTTTGTGTTCGGGTTCGGGCGGGTTGATATCCTTGTCACCGTTGGTGATCTGGAGAAGACAGTGACCGCTACCTTGCTCGGGCCGTTTTTCTTAAAGGTAGGGGAATAAACC
>DATMWV010000004.1:0-2645 GCA_035562195.1 Thermoplasmatota archaeon | reverse complement strand
ATAGGTTCATTCAGAATACTTTTATTGGAAATGGAAGGAATGCATATTTCATCCAACCGTTCCTTTTAAGGATAAAATATTTGAGGATTTTAAATCATAATGCACTCCAACCGACTGTCTGGGATGGTAATTATTGGGATGGACAAAGGACTACGCCATACCCTATTCTTGGATTGACTACATTATGGGATTATCTTGGACGAATTTCTCTTACGTATAATAAATATCTTGTTGATAGTTTTCAAGTTGATTGGCATCCTGCAAAAGAACCTTATGATATCTCTGGGGTGAATTGAAAAGAAACCGTCAGGAATTGTCGATGTCACTTTTTTTAGAGCCTCGTTTTTATGATGTTATCTCAGGAAAATACTTATAGGAAATAATGATTCCAGTCAACGAAAATAATTTGGGGGTCACGCGATTATGGCACAAGAACGTATGAAAAAAATTTTGGTGACTGGCGCCGTCGGACAGATTGGTTCAGAGCTTACGACGATGCTGCGGAAAAAATTTGGAAACGACAACGTGCTAGCAACTGGGCGAAAAACCAAACCAAGTGGAACACTTCTCAACTCCGGTCCCTTTGAATATATCGATATATGTAAAAGAGAAACGATTGAGAAAGTCGTAAAGGATTATGATATCGACACTATCTATAACATGGCTGCGATTCTCTCTGCGGTTGGGGAAGAAAAGCCTCTTCTGGCTTGGGATGTTAATATTAATGGGTTGTATAATTGTTTAGAGGTTGCACGAGAACATAGCATGGTTCGAGTGTTTGTTCCTAGCTCCATTGCTGTGTTTGGTCCTGAAACACCTCGAGATAACACACCTCAGGAAACCATCCTGAAACCAAAAACTATGTATGGGGTAACAAAGGTCGCTGGTGAGCTGCTTGGTGATTATTACGTCAAACGATTCAATCTCGATGTCCGGGGGATCCGATATCCTGGTATCATCAGTAGTGAGACGCTCCCTGGTGGTGGGACAACCGATTATGCCGTTGAAATCTTCTATGAAGCGATCAAGCAGAAGAAATACTCCTGTTTCTTACGCGGAGATACCATGCTTCCCATGATGTATATGCCTGATTGTCTTAAGGGTACTCTTGATCTTATGGATGCTGATGTGACCAAGTTGAAACATCATTGTGATTTCAATTTTGCCTCCATGAGCTTTTCTGCTGAGGAGCTTGCTTTTGAGATTAAACAACATATCCCTGAATTTACCTGTGACTATAAACCAGATTTTAGACAAGCGATCGCTGATTCTTGGCCTCGCTCGATTGATGATAGTGCAGCGCGGAAGGAATGGGGCTGGAAACCGAAGTATAAGCTGTCTGATATGACGAAAGATATGTTAAAAAAACTGGGGAAACGATTCGAAGAAGGAAACCTGCTTATCTCGTAATCCTTCATCCTTTTTTTATTTTTTTTCTCCGCAGAAAGTTTTATGTGCTTCACGATATTCTCATGTTTATTGTGAGGTGAGTCACTCTTGTCACAATATGAGGAAGTTGGAGTAAATATGAGAGGAAATATTGATTCGATTCGAGGATATTTAGGCCCTGATGCCGACTATCTGTTGAAACATACATGTATGAAGATTAAAAAAGAATCATTGCATCTTCCTGGACCAGATTATATCGATCATACGTTTATTGACACCGACCGATCAACCCCTGTGCTCCGTAATTTACAGTCCTTGTTTTCTCATGGCAGATTAGGTGGAACAGGATATCTTTCCATCCTGCCAGTCGACCAAGGCATTGAGCATTCTGCTGCTGCATCCTTTGCACCAAACCCCTTGTATTTTGACCCAGAGAATATCGTGAAACTTGCGATGGAGGGCGGCTGTAATGCGGTGGCATCGACCCTTGGTGTCCTAGGTGCTGTTTCACGGAGGTATGCTCATAAGATTCCCTTCATTGTCAAGATAAATCATAATGAGTTGCTCACCTATCCGAATAAATTTGATCAGATCATGTTCGCCGGTGTTGATCAGGCTTGGGAGATGGGTGCTGCTGCAGTTGGTTGTACGATTTATTTTGGGTCTGATGAGTCGGCGCGTCAAATCCAGGAGGTAAGTCAGGCTTTTAGGTATGCCCATGAGCTAGGGATGGCGACGATCCTGTGGTGTTATCTGCGGAATCCTGCGTTTAAGGTGGATGGGAAGGATTATCATACTGCTGCGGATCTTACCGGTCAAGCGAATCATCTTGGTGTGACTATCGAAGCTGATATTATCAAGCAGAAACTGCCAGAGTTGACTGGTGGATATCTGGCGTTAAATCGTGGTGGGGTGAAATATGGGAAAATTGATGAGAAGGCTTATACGGAGCTTTCTTCTGATCATCCGATTGATTTGACAAGGTATCAGGTCGCTCATTGTTACATGGGGCGGGCTGGGTTGATTAACTCTGGTGGTGCCTCGGGGAAAGATGATTTTGGTCAAGCCGTACGGACGGCGGTCATCAACAAGCGAGCGGGTGGCACTGGTCTGATTTCTGGCAGAAAAGCGTTCCAGAAGCCGTTTGAGGATGGTGTAAGACTTCTACATGCGATTCAGGATGTCTATCTTTGTAAGGATGTGACGATCGCATAAAGGAAAAAATATTTTTTTCCTTTTTTTTAGTAGATGAGCAC
>DATMWV010000003.1:0-2952 GCA_035562195.1 Thermoplasmatota archaeon | reverse complement strand
CCGACCGACATGGACAACCCATGATATCCAGAACCGATCTGTTTCGATTTTGCATTGTCGGGTGCCTGGAAGATCATCCGCGTGGCACCGCAGCACTATATCTGCGATATTTACCTATACGCAGTCGCCGCGCAACGCTCGAAAATGAGATCCAATATGGAAAAGAATGAAAAAATCTATATCGCTCTGCAGCGGCATATAGACAGTCAGGCAATAGGCTTTCCAGCGACAAAAAATGGCTCTGAGTTAAGAATTTTGAAACATATTTTCTCACCTAAAGAGGCCGAGATCGCCACATGTTTGACTTATAAGATAGAACCGCTCGAAACCGTATTTGAAAGAGCCCGTCATTTAGTTGAATCTCCAGAAAAACTAAAAGATATTCTCGAGGGCATTGAAAAAAAAGGCGGGATCGAACTGGAAATTAGGGACGGCGAAAGGTTTTATCGTAATGTCTCCCTCGTGGTGGGAATGTATGAATTTCAACTCGACAAGCTGACTCAAGAATTCATAAAAGATTTCGATGACTACACATCCGACAGAAGATTCGGAATAGAACTCCTCAGTACAAAAATCCCCCAGATGCGCACCATCCCAATCTCCAGGAGCATCCAACCCCGGCATCATACAAGTACATTCGATGAAGTGACAATGCTTTTGCAGCAGGCTGAAGCGCCATTTTCCATATTTGAATGCATATGTCGAAAGAAAAAGGCCTTAGGAGGCGAACCGTGTAAAGCCACAAAACGAAAGGAAACCTGCTTTGCTACGGGCGGGATGGCCCAAGCTGTCCTGCGAAATGGGGTCGGAAGAGAGATTACACGGAACGAGTCCCTTTCAATCCTTGATGAAAATCAAAAAGAAGGGCTGGTTCTCCAACCATCCAATACAGAAAAGGCCGAGTTTATCTGCTCATGTTGCGGATGCTGCTGCGGAATGCTCAGTATGCATAAAAGCTTGCCTAAACCTGTGGATTTTTGGGTTTCAAATTATTATGCCGCAGCGGATATCGATTTATGCAATGGATGTGGGAATTGCGAAATACGCTGCCAAGTCGGAGCGGCAAGGGTATCCGAACAGGCGAAGAAAATTTCAGTAGACTTGAACCGTTGCATCGGATGCGGTTTGTGCGTTCCCACATGCCCCCAGAAAGCCATGTCCCTGAAAAAAAAGGCTAATGAAGTAAGACCGCCGCATACCAGAGATGATCTTTATGACATTATCATGGCCCACAAGAAGGGTAGGCTTGGAAAACTCAAAATAATGGGAAAATTAGTAATCGATGCGATTCGAACAGGGCAAACCCATTTACTGAGATAAACCTCCTCTTCCCCAGGCAAGGGGGACCGGAAGGAACTTCCCTTTCTGTTTGGATTTAACATGGATTCACCGATAGAGTTAATAATTGAATAGACGGAGCTATTCTGCTATGGTTTTGCTTTGTTGGATAACCGCCAGATCATCCGCCGTATCACTCAAGCAATAATCTGGCGATAGGTTATCGATGATGGATTTTATACTGAAATCATTTATCCTTCATGTTACGTCTATGCGAGAGCCAGATGGAGTCTTATCCTCCCAACAATCTTGCAATCAGTGTTGAAAAACCGTATCCAGCTAAAATTGCAAAAGCGAGCTTTCCGCTCCGCTATGGAAAATATTCGGAAATACGAACATCCGAATATGAATTCCTATTTAATCTGAATGGCGAAATCAAATTTATCAGAGGCTTAAGTACGCGCTGGCCTCATCCTGCGGAACAGTTGAAACGAACGGACGGCAATGATTGGGTATACTATACTGTCGGCGATAAAAGCAGCGCAGATGGCATCATTTCATGGCTGGGCGAGTATTATTTGCCTTGCCTTCCATATCCCAGCAACTCGATTTGGGAAATCAACTATTTCGCAAATCCTGAAATCATGAATGGATTCGCAGCATGGTCTCAATTATACGCCAATCTGTACGAATCAAAGAAAGAACGCGTACATATTAAGGCTAAAGAATTGGTCAGTTCGATCATAAACAATCATGACGGAGTGCTGCTGGAGCGGTCTCGAAAGCTGAATGAAATCATAGGTGAGCGGGTTTCGGTTCTTCCACCTGATACAAGACATGTAGATTATGAGATTATCCCGCTCGCGATATCAGATGGATGCCTTTATCACTGCAGCTTTTGTTGCGTAAAGTCATCCCGAAAATTTCAGGCGCGTTCGAAGACCAATATTATGGAACAGATTTGCAAATTGAAAGAGTTCTATGGCCGCAATCTAGAAAATTACAACGGACTTTTTTTAGGTAATCATGATGCTCTCGGGGCGAGCGCAGAATTGATTTGCAATTCAGCCACAGAGGCTTATAGCGCTTTTGGATTCGAAAAGCACGGGGAAACGACTCCTTATCTTTTTTTGTTCGGGAGCGTGCATTCCCTGCTCAGGTCGGAAGACGAGCTTTTCGAAAGACTTGATCATCTACCGTACCATACCTTTATCAACATCGGATTGGAATCCTGCGATACTCCTACTCTGGCTCAAATCGGAAAACCGTTGGTTAACACGGAGGTTCTGGAAGCCTTCGACAAAATGGCAGAAATCAATGCCATATATGAGAACATAGAAGTCACCGGCAATTTTGTTATCGGCAAAGGGCTGTCCGACGACCATTATCAATCTTTAAAAGAGTTGCTCCGAAATGCAGCAGTTTCTTCAAACGCAAAAGGAACCATATACCTTTCACCCTTGAAAGACAGCCACAAAAAGCGCGAGTTGCTTCCATTAATCAACGAAATAAAAAAACAAAGCAAAATAAATACTTACATCTATTTAATTCAGCGGTTGTAAGGGAAGTTAATTTTATCAGCACATAAACGGTTAACCGGACCGCTATCGAATCCGGTCAGCCTGTCTTAAAGAATATCGCCGTAAACCTGAGTCCCAAGAAGCTATATATGTG
>DATMWV010000002.1:0-9864 GCA_035562195.1 Thermoplasmatota archaeon | reverse complement strand
ATCATGACACCAATCATGAACAAGATGCTTTCAGAAAGTTGAAGATGAAGAAAAAAAAGCGCGATGGTGAGAAATAGAACACCAACACCAACAGCAACACCAAAATTCAGTTTCGCAGTATAATCAATTTCCTGTTGAAGTGGACTTGATGGTTCCTCAATAGTTTGTGCGATAGTGACAATCTTTCCAAATTGAGTATTGGATGCTGTTGCAAGAACAACAGCTGTCGCCGTTCCTGAGGTCACGGTTGTGCCCGCGAACACCATGTTTGAACATTCTATGACTTGATTTTTCAACGAACTTGTGCTGATATCTGAAGAACGTGGTTGTGGTTCGGATTCTCCTGTTAAAGTGGAGTTGTCAACTGAGAATTCATAACTATCTATTATCCGTGCATCAGCCGGAACCTTATCACCTTCCTCCAAGGAGATAATATCGCCGGGTACAATATTTTTAATCAGAATTTGCTTGGTCTGACAGTCTCGAATTACTCTTGCGTTTTGAGGTACGAGGCTACGAATCGCTTCAACAGCTCGCTCCGCACGATGTTCTTGAAAGAGGTTAAACAGAACACTGATAATTACAACACCTAAAATCGCAAGTCCCATCTGGATGGATCCAATATCATTGGCTGACAATCCTGTAATAAATGAAAGTAACGCAGCAATAAGAAGCAGGATGTTGAAAAGATTTTTGAATTGGATAATTAGTTTTCGGTAGAGACGATGTTTCTTCCGTTCAGGAAGAATGTTACATCCATATTGTTTAAGACGTTCATCAGCATCATTTGAAGAAAGTCCTGTGGAATTCGTTTTTAGAATGTTAAAAAGTTGTTCGAAGGAACAGCTAACCCATTTCTTAATATCGGGATCACATGGAATATTTTCCATTTGATGTCGCCTTCTAAGAGTATGGGTAGTCTTTTGTTGGTACCCAGGCTACCGATCATTCAGACGGCATAACTAGAACCTTTATATCAACATTTTGGTTCAGTATCTTCTTATATATTCTCTCCTGAAAATTAGTTGAAATTACCCGACGGTAGCTTTATTCCTATTTGGATTAAATCTTATAATAGGTAAGAGATTTGAACTTGAAGTTTAAATCTCTTCCCTTGCACTTTTTTCTCTCGACAAAGGTTTAAATATCGAAGAATTGTTCTTTCCGATAGGGTATGAAAATCAATAGTTCTATTATCGAATCCAACGTCCCCTCACATTTATATTTACATGGCATTTCACGGTAAGAATAATATACTTATCTTGTATTGTAACCAATCCATCTGAGAACGCTATGGGATATTGTATGAAGAAAGGTCATGGCATCGGTTTCGGAAAGGCTATTTTGTTTAATGAACACTTTGTCGTATATGGAATTCCATCTATTGTGTCTGCGATTGGGAATTATACCTCAGCAAAGGTCGAGTCATACGACAAACCAGGTTTTCTTCTTTCAGATAAGCGTCCTGCAACGCCGAAATACAAAGAGGATAAGCTGATGCAACAGAAGGAATCCTTTGAGTTAATGCTTAAAAAAATGGGTCGGGATCTTTCCAAGAACGGAGTGAGTATCACCCTTGAGGGAAATCTCTATGCCGCAAGCGGTATTGGTGCGTCCGCCGCGTCTTGCGTCGCGGTAGCTCGTGCACTTGCAGAATATTTTGAAATGAATCTTTCTGACGAGCAGATCAATGAGATCGCCTATGAAGGAGAGAAAGGATATCATGGGACACCGTCTGGTGTGGATAACACCGCATCGACCTATGGTGGGTTGATCTGGTTCCAGAAAGCTGAGAAGAACGTCATCGATAGAATTGCGCTATCCAATCCTGTCGAGATCGTCATCGGGAACACCGGGAAGGTGACTGATACGAAGGTAGCAGTCGAAGGAGTCAAACAACGCAAAGAGAAAAATGCGAAGAAATATCAGGAAGTTTTCGATCGAGCGGAAAATATTGCTTACCTGGCGAAACGGGCGATTCATGACGGATCATTACAGGATGTTGGAAAACTCATGAATGAGAATCATAAACTCTTACAACAAATCGAGGTTTCCTCACGAGAATTAGATTTTCTGGTCAGTGTCGCGCGTGAGTCTGGAGCATTTGGTGCGAAGTTGACCGGTGGTGGTTTAGGTGGCAATATGATTGCCTTAACCCCTGGAAAAGAATTGCAAAATAAGGTTGCAAACGCGATTGAGAAAGAAGGGTTCCAAACCGTCAAAACCGTGATCGGTGCGTCTCGGGAGAGTGTGGATTAGATATGTATCTGCGTCCGTTTCTAAAACAATTAGAAGAAGAGGCGAAACTTGTTCGTATTAAAAAAGAAGTCTCTGTGGAATATGAGATTGCTAATATCATGTACTCTTTGAATGAAAAACCTGTCATCTTCGATCATGTAAAAGGATATCCGTTCCCTGTTTTCGGTGGTATCACCTCAGATCGCGATATCATCGCGCAGGGTCTAGGGACGACGAAGGAAAAGTTGCTCATGAAACTGGTAGATTCACTGCGTCATCCAACAGCCCCTGAAGTCGTTGATAAGGGTCCGTGTCAGGAGGTTGTGATAAAAAATCCTGATCTGGCTAAACTCCCATTGTTATTTCATTTACCTGGTGATGGCGGTCGGTATGCGACTGCGACGGTTGCGACCATCAAAGACCCAAAAACCGGTCGGAACGTATCATATCATCGGCTGATGGAACGAGGACCGAATCGGTTCACTGCTCGTTTGATCAAAGGTCGGCAGACGCGCACTACCTATGATAGGACTGCTGGTGATCTTGAGATGGCGGTCTGCATCGGTAATTCCGTGTCAGTGATGATCGCTGCATCACTTGGCCCGCCATCCGGTGTCGATGAGTTTTCGATTGCGAATGCTCTCTTTCCGATGAAGATGGTGAAATGTAAGACTAAGGACCTTGAGGTTCCAGCGGAATCTGAATTCGTCATCGAAGGACGACTAACAAAGGAGGTCGACCGGGAGGGTCCGTTCGTGGATCTGACCGAGACCCGTGATTTCGAACGAAAAGAGCCTGTGTTTGTCGTGGATTGTATCACGCATCGGAAAGACGCGATGTATCAAGCTTTAATCCCTGGTCGTCTGGAACATAAGATTTTGATGGGGATGCCAAAGGAGCCGACAATCTATGATGAGGTCAGCAAAGTAGCTGCTTGTAAGAACGTGCTCGTGAGCATGGGTGGTGGTTCTTGGCTGCATGGGATTGTTCAGATACAGAAGAAGAACCCTGATGATGGGAAGAAAGCAATCGAGGCTGCGTTCATTGGTCATAAGAGCATGAAGCATGTCGTGATCATCGATGACGATGTTGATATCTACAGTCCGAACGCGGTTGAATGGGCAATAGCAACCAGGTTCCAGGCTGGAAAAGACCTCGTTGTGAAGCTGGATCAACCAGGTAGTTCCCTTGACCCATCCTCGAAACAAGAGGAAGGTAAAAAGGCACTCACCGATAAGGTCGGGGTGGATGCGACAATCCCGTTTGATGTTGATAAGAACAAGTATGAGATCGTGAAATACAAAAAAGTGACGCTTGATGATTACATCCGGTAGAGGAAAGTACAAGGTCTGGCTCCAACGCCATGATATCAGTGATGACATCGTTTTTTTTCTTGGTGGCGGGGAACGTTCTCATATTGGTGGTGTCGTGATCGCAGAACCAGGGAAAAAAATAAATGCGATTCGGCTGACCGGTCATTATGATGATATCGTTTTACAGCCGATCGCGGAGGCAGCATGCAAGAAATACAAGAAAAAAGTAGTTGCGGTCGGTGGGGTGCATGTCGATAACGCAACCAAAAAAGAAATTGATATTCTCGTTGAGAACTGTAAGAGATTGGTAAAGAAAATCTGATTTTAATGCCCAAATAATCTTTTGGTTACGACCGTCGCATAGCTTCCTTTTGATAATGAAAAAGATATTTGGATTTTATATCGTTCTAAGTTTGTTTTACTATTGATTTCGTCTCTCTCTGGTGTACCAATCGTAAAATCCTCAGCACGTAGGAGAACAGACCGTGCTCGTGTTTTAAAGAAACTCCCTGTCTCAGATTCGATTGTATAATCAGCAAGCTTTAATCTTTCTTTAAGAAGGATTCGATCAATAATCTGTCGCTCAACATCAGTGGCTGTCATCTGGTCGCTGATCGTCTGAAACGTCTGTGGTATCTTTTCACGTTCTTGCTCTGATAAATCGGTAAAGAACAATAGCGACCCGACCGCGTAATCCACCGAGTATAACTTTTTTTTCTCAACAGAGTTCCTTAGAAGTTCTTTGACACATTCGTTCCACAAATAGCTTTGGTACGCATTCACATACATTTCTCGCAGATGCGCTGGAATCTTCCGGTACGCAGCACGCCAGTCCTTCGTTTTCACATATTCTTTCATCACCACTGCAAACGTTTTATTCGATGTCCGCACAGCAGAAAGATCGTTCCATTGGGCAAGAATCCTTCGCTTCTCATTCTTAATCTTCTTCGGCTCGGATTTCTGATACGCGGTCAGATATTGTTTCACTGATTTTTCATAATTTTTCAACACGACTTCTTTTCCAATAAAAATTTTTTCGATGACGCTGCCGAACCGCTGCGAATCAAAATAATTCGGTACACCAGATGTTGCGATACTCTTAGCCCTTAGAGCGATTGATGCAAGCTCATCTCTTTGTATATCACGAGCAGTGATTATGAACTGATTCCCGGTAAGATCACCGATCTTGATTTTTTTTTGAGAATACCCGACAAATGTCAACACAACAGAATCCATCTTCAGACTCTGCACGTTATATTTTGTTGGAATTGAAACGTACTGACGAGCAAGTGCATGCTTATCCTTCAACCCTGCATATCCGATCTCGAAGAGTGAGATGCGAAGTCGCTGTGCGATCCGACGGATTGCATCGAACGTATCGACCTCCTGTTTCTGTAGTAAAAATATAGTATGTTGGTCCTTCTGCGGCGACACGGTAAAATCAGGGATTTCCTCGACAACGAAATCAGTAGGAAGTTGCTTCAGTTTCATACGCAAAACGCAAACACTAAAATAATCCGAGCATATAACCCTGTCCATACGGGGTTGTAACAGTATGTATCTTTCAAAAGAGGAAGAAAATATTCTTCATGGGACGCAAGGTGAAGTCCCGGAACGCATGTTACGCTTACTTGTCCAGCTTGGTGACATCTACGGAGCGGATAAAATGATCCCAGTTGGTTCAGTACAGGTCGCTGGTGTTTCTTACAAATCCATTGGAGATCCTGGGACTGAGTTCCTTGAGGATCTCGCAGGGAAAGGAGCAAAGGTAAAAGTTCTGACGTTTTTGAACCCAGCCGGCATGGACCTAGAGGATTGGGAGATTTTGAAATTCCCAAAAGAGTTTGCGAAAAATCAGCTTCGCATCATGGATGCGTTTAAAAGCATGGGTATTGTGACGACAGCAACCTGCACGCCCTATCTTGCGGGAAACCTCCCAAGGTTCCGTGAACATATCGCCTGGTCAGAATCCTCAGCAATCTCATTTTCCAACTCGGTGATCGGTGCACGGACCAACAGAGAAGGAGGACCCTCTGCTCTTGCCGCAGCAATTCTTGGAAAGACACCGAACTACGGGTTCCACCTATGGGAAAACAGACAACCAACAATTAAGGTAAAGATAGAGACAGATCTGACCTTTGATGCAGACTTCGGCGCACTTGGTTATCATGTCGGCAAACAAGTCAAAAACAAGATCCCTTACTTTACGGGTATTAAAAATGCAGATACCGACCAGCTCAAGGCACTCGGTGCGGCTATGGCTGCCTCAGGTGCTGTCGCTTTATACCATGTTGAAGGGCTCACCCCAGAAGCAGACCTTGTGAAAAAAGATAACCTTGAAACCATCACGGTAACAAAAAAAGAACTAGACGAAGCATACGAGAAACTCAACACTGGGAAAGAACCAGACATCGTCATACTTGGTTGCCCACATGCCTCCTTACGAGAGATCTCTGCAATTGCTGAGAAACTCAAAGGAAAACATCTCAGAAAACCAGTCTGGGTGTGTACCTCCAGGATGATGAAAGAAGCAGCTGAGCGCATGGGATATTCAGATATCATCGAAAAAGCAGGAGGCCATATCGTCGCTGACACCTGCATGGTCGTCTCACCCATCGAAGAGATGGGGTATAAAACCACTGGAGTCAATTCTGGGAAAGCAGGAAATTATCTGCCTGGCTTCTGCAAACAAAACGTGTATTTCGCAAACCTCGATAAACTCCTGGAGGCTGCATTATGATGAAAGGACGAACCATCTCACCAGGAAAAGTGAAAGGCATCGCTTTGGTTTCCAAAGAACCGATCGGGTTCTATGGCGGTATTAACATTAAAACCGGCATCGTCATCGAAAAAGGCCATCCACTTGAGGGAAAGACCGTCACAGGCAAGATCCTTGTCTTCCCCTGCGGGAAAGGTTCCACCGTTGGCTCGTACGTCATCTACGGGTTACAAAAAAACGGTGTCGCCCCGAAAGGGATCATCAACAAAGAGACAGAGACCATTGTTGCAACCGGCGTCATCCTCGCAGGAATCCCCTGTGTGGATAAGATCGACATCGACCAGATCAAAGACGGAGATACCGTGGTTTTAAATGCGGATAATGCGACTGTCGAAGTAGCAAAATAAAAATCAATTTTTTCCGTTCTACGAGAGAACCTATGTGTTCTTTCTCTTATTATAAAGACTTATTACAAAATAGGATATCCCAGTCAGACCAGTACCAATGAGGAACGCTCCCATGATCATCTGACTGAGTGGAATATAATGAATGTTAAATGTTGGGTTACAAGCTTCAGCGAAGGTTACTGATGTACGTGAGGATGGAGAAATCGTATCCCATGGACCATGAGGATAGATCACCATCGATAACAACAAACCAATAAGTGTTGTGATGATGATCGAAGTGATCATAGCCAAACAAAGTGTTTTCCAATCAATTTTCATATACCCGCACCCAAAGATTCTTTGTCTATATTAATATTTTTTAAATCAAAAGAGGATACAATTCTACCATTTTTCATAAAAATCTATAGCAGTGCACGCATATTCCACGATACACCAATACCATGGATCGGTACTTGATGATCACCGTCATCATCAGACCAGGAGACCGTTCCATCAATGACACAATATCCGATCTTCATCCCCATATAAGTAGGGAACTTCCAGATCTGGTTCGTCGCATGGGTAATGGAAATATCTGCACTCAATGTTGTTTTGGTGCCATACAAGAGTGATTGACTGATCAGATATAATGGATTGATACTGGGGTCAGCCTTTATGCCGAACTCTGATGGGAGTCGCACCAAGGGGAACACTTTTTCATCCTTTTGTGTGATTTTCAGGTTCACATCCTTCAGTTCAGTAATGCTCTCCCCACGATCAGTGGTGATTAAAAGCGTTCCAAACGGATCTAGAGACGACAGAGCACCAGAGATTGCCTGTGGACTTGGCAGATAGTTTGTTGCGTAGATGTTCCAGCCGTTATCTAGTGTCAGTGAGAACCAATCCCAGCCACCAATAAACAATCTTCGGATCGCATTCGGAGTCCACGAATGTTCATGAGAACCAGTCCCTTTTACCGTGTAACTCTCACCATCGATCGTGACTGTCCCAGACACGTCACAGCCAAGAACCACATAGTTGGCGACTTCGCTGTCTGATTTCTCAATCACATGTGACCCAAGAGCCCAGATAGGAAGTGATTTTGCGGTGAAATCGAGATCAATCATGATCTCATGTGCCGTGTCGACATCAGTATTCTGGACATGAACGTGCCACCGTGGATATGATCCTTCAGCCCAGCAATCCTCAAATTCAACTTTTACACCAGGAGAACCAGCAATCAGGGTCCCGTCCTTCAGGATCCCAAGATGATGCTCCTTATTGACCATCCCGCCATAGGTTTCACTGTTGTTCCCAAGGATGCTGACGACCAGCAGATCAGGTTTATTGGTCCCAAGTAAATCACCCCGAGCCATATGGTTGAAGCTCACTGCAACAGCCCAATCTTTTAGTTGGCTAGAACCATCAGTAAACACCGCATTGAAATACCACCATTCCCTGGAGATACGTAGCTCGTTGAAATGCACTCCTTCATCATCAGGGGAGACATCACGACGATACGCAGGAACAAGAGAGGTTGGTGGAACCAAAACCTGTTCTGGTGGCAGAGGAGTGACCGTGGTGTTATTCTTCCCAGGAGGAGAAGTATGAACATTTGGAAGAATCATGCTGATATAATCAGCTTTGACTAAAAAAAGTGTCGTAGTGACAATGAGTACGACGATGATGATCGTATCAATTTTTTTGAATTTCATTCTCCACCAAACGATACCGTTACAATCTGATTCTGACAGGAGGATATTAATAGTTTCTTGTACAAATGGTACCCGTTTACCGCACGCGCATATTTTTATTAATACAGTGAACAATTACCCTCAACTACGTGCGGAGGCTTTGATATGATAGAACGACATGATATTGAGAGTTATTTTACAGAACTAGCTTGGATACAGGATAAGGATTTGCGGAAAAAGGTTGTTGATGTGTGGAAAACTGCTGCAGAACGCGGTGGATGGAAACAACTCCAGGAAATCCCTTTTACACTTCTTTTTGATGGATCAGGGCTGCTGGTCGACCATACGAAACGGATAACAACCCTTGCATGGAACGTTGTCAACGTAAGAGAAGAACCACTGAATAAGGATCATCTGATCGCAGGTGCATTGCTACATGATGTCGGTAAACTCCTTGAATATGAGATGAAAGCAGGAAAAATCATCAAAAGCGCATTTGGAGAAAAGACCCGCCATCCCGCAGCTGGTGCCCAACTAGCTGAAGAATGCAAGCTCCCCAAGGACGTTGTCCATATCATCGCAGCACATAGCCATGAGGGGGACACTATGAACCGGACGCCTGAGGCAATCATTGTGCATCATTGTGATTTTATCGACTTTGAAATCAAAAAAAGGAAATGAGATAATGAAAGTCATGAATGCTGTTGGCAGAACGGTAGAAACGACGATTGCGGGTGTCTCGTTCAAACCATTTTCAGGGGCACGTAAATACGGGTTTGCATCTAAACTCACAACACTGGAAAAAGCCTTGAAGGCATGTCAGTTGAAAAACGGAATGACCGTGTCGTTTCATCATCAGCTCCGCAACGGTGATTTCGTCGTCAACCAGACGCTTGCTGCCATACATGAATTGGGGGTTAAAGACATCCGTCTGGCCCAGACCGCATTATTCACGGTCCATCAACCAGTCATTGATCATATCAAAGAAGGTGTCGTCAGCCGAATCGAAGGAAGTCTGAACGATACCGTTGGAGATTACGTCTCCAAGCATCCATTAAAAAGCCCGGTGATCCTCCGTTCACATGGAGGACGATGGGGCGCGGTAAAAACTGGAGAGCTCCCGATTGATATCGCTGTCATCGCTGCATCTACCTCTGATGAACAAGGCAATTGTACGGGTCTTGTCGGAGACAGTGCGTTTGGTCCAATATCGTATTCACAGATTGATGCAATGAAGGCAAAACATGTGATCGTGGTGACTGACACCATCGTGGAATACCCTTGCAAGCCACAGGAGATCCAGGAGAGATATGTCGATTGCGTTGTGCAGGTCGACCGGATTGGTGATCCAAAACAAATCGTGTCAGGATCCCTGAAGATCACCGATGATTCTGAGAAACTCAATATCGCGCGACAATGTGTTGATCTTATGGATGCCGCAGGTCTGATCAAAGACGGCATGGTCTTCCAATCAGGCTCCGGGGGCATCTCCCTTGCTGCAGTCAAATACCTAG
>DATMWV010000001.1:0-2030 GCA_035562195.1 Thermoplasmatota archaeon | reverse complement strand
GGAGTATATCCCCCGAGGGTTACAGTTCCCACCAAAAATTAACTTTTTTATTAAATCGATTAAGCGGTCATTTTTTTTAGTGCGAATCAAATTTTTCTTTATCAGTATTATCAACTTGATGCAATTATTAAACTTTAAACTAACGAACAAGAGAATGATTCCAATCGACAAACACGTCTCATTTCATTCCGCTAGGCCAAGTAGACATCACGATAAAAATAATAATTAAAATTATCCATGTAAAAATCATAACTGGAATGCATCCAGGAAACCACCCACAAATTGTATACAAAGGTGATGATGTTATATTTTGATTATTTCTGTTGATAAAAGGCAATGTAATTTTTTCTGGTTTTGTTCTTAGCAAACTAAGTGTTTGTACAACTTCTTTGGAATTCGCATCACTAAGAGTTATACTTTCTTGTCTAACTCGTTGGATGCACAATTCTGTGAATTGAGCAAATGATTTATCATCCATTTTGTTGATTATTTCTATGGTTTTTTTCAATGATTCAGCTTTATTATCTCTTGTTGGAAATTGTAAAAGATTACCTTTTCCAATACCAAGATATTGAGAAGTGATGATATTCTGTTGTTGATTAGTGGCTTTTTGTATTCTTGTTTTGAATAAAGGTGAATCATTCAAAGCAGTTGATTTCACAGATTGATACCCAACAACATTGCTCATTGAACAAAGTACAAGAAGAAATACAGCACAGATACTTACCACTATCAGAGGTTTCTTATCCATTATTTTCCCTTCTTTCTACAATTTTATAATAAAATTCTCCTATATTAAAATAACCTTCCAGATATGAATGTTCCTACGAAAATGATCTGAATATTGAAAAATTCTACGTCGGAACGGCTCATGTGAAGATGCTCCTTCCAAAACCCTGCAATGTTTGTGAGACGATCATCGCTGGTTTGAGTTGTACGACGATATGGATGTGATCAGACATCACACTCAACTCAACAATTCCTATGTTGTGCCGTTCAGCGACATCACCGAAGTCCTCACAAAGCCCTTTATATTTTCCTTTTCCCTAAAAATATTATATTTATGGTACCACTCGAAGTGGTTGAGATTTTGTACTATGCTATTATTATAGCTAATAAATTCCATATGATATAATCCGAAACAGGTTTTCATGGCCCCCGCTGCTAGGCAAGTCTGCCTGAATAAATCTAAATCGAGAAAAAAAGATGACGCGATTCATCCTCCAAATTAAAGTTTTAGGATTTCTTGTTTAAAGGTTAAAAAATTTTTATCTAATTATATAACAAATGTAAATACGTTTCATTAATTGACTCATTCCAGTAGTAATCATCTTTGTAAAAACCATAAACAGTTAATGTGTGGTTCGATAAGAATGAAGTAATATAGCGTTTGTTTATATTCCATTCGATCGGTGGTTTCGTAAGATTATATTGGTCTATTCTATCAACGTAGAAATGGACACTTTCAATCTCATTCCAGGAATAAGTATGGACTTTTACGTTCACATAACCGATGATGATTATAGTTCCTGAAAACGTTTTGCTCACACCGCGTCCTAAATGGTAGAGTTTCCCAACTTCGAGCTGTTTGATAATGATTTTTTTAAGTTAACCAGAACCAAAAACGTGAAGATAGCCATAATCACCAGATATGGAACCTACATAGACAATACCATCTTTCCGTTGTATGATGATGAGCGGGTATCTTGAGTTGTGAGCATCCGATGCTATTTCTCCGTACTATCTGAGTTGATTACTACAAATGATAGACCAGCGCTAACATAGATGGTTCCATCAGTGGTAATCACTGGGACCAACCGTAGATGTTACCTTGTTCATTTACCTCCTTTTCAATATACCTTTCTGGTAGAATGCTCGAAGTAGTAATGTACCAATATAGATAGTGCTATCAATAGCCAAAGCGACACCCGCACCAGCGATACAACTCCAGGTAGTTGCTCGTCATTTCATTGATCCATTTGAACTGATTGTAAAGACTCTGTCATAGATCTCATTCAACTCTTAGAAGA